>JBDKIJ010000001.1:0-5696 GCA_039797155.1 Gemmatimonadota bacterium
CGGTGCACGTCGTTGCCACGCTGCGTGAGGCCGTCGGGCTCATCTTGCGGCACGTAGGCGGGCACGTAGCCGGGCACGTGGCCGGCACCAATCCGGTGTAAGTTCGACCCATGAGTGAACCCACCGAGACGACCTCCCACCGTCCCCGACGCATCGCCGTCCTGGCCTCGGGCGGAGGCTCCAACCTGCAGGCCCTGATCGATTACTTCGCAGGGGCCGGCGCGTCGGCGGGCACGATCTGTTGGGTCGGATCCGACAAGGCGCAGGCGGGGGCCTTCGACCGCGCACAGGCTGCGGGGATTCCCACCGCGCATGTGACCGCCCCACATGATGGCGACGTGCTACTCGCGCTCCTTCGCGAGGCACGCGCCGATCTCCTCGTACTGGCCGGCTACCTGAAGCTGATTCCGGAGGTCGTGGTCCGCGCCTTCCATGGACGACTGGTGAACATTCACCCGGCGCTCCTCCCCGCCTTTGGCGGTCCTGGGATGTACGGTCAGCGCATACACGCTGCGGTGTTGGCACATGGCGCCATGGTCACCGGCGCCACCGTGCACTTCGTCGATGAACAGTTCGATCGTGGCCCCATCATCGCGCAGTGGCCGGTCCCCGTCTTGCCCGGCGACACCCCCGCGTTGCTCGCATCGCGGGTCCTTGCCGTGGAGCATCGGCTCTTCCCGCTGTGTGTGGCGGCGGTGGCGGCAGGCACCGTGCAATTGGGAGAGGATGGCCGCGTGCACGGCGATCTCGGAATCCCGGTCCCCGTCCATTCGCCAGCGTGGCGATTTGCGCTGACTGCGGACGACACGCCCGACCCGACCCCCATTTCCCATCCGACACCTGACGGCACTTCGGCTGCCGCTCATGCGTTTGCTACCGACGTCGCTCGTCTTTTTCCTCGTTGAATTCCTCCATGCGCGCCCTGCTCTCTGTCTCCGATAAAGCCGGTCTGGTTCCCTTTGCCACGGGACTGGCTGCGGCCGGTGTCGAACTGGTCTCCACCGGCGGAACCGCCAAGGTGCTCCGCGAGGCCGGTCTTGCCGTCAAGGACATCAGCGAGATCACGCACTTCCCCGAGATGCTCGACGGCCGCGTCAAGACGCTGCATCCCGTCGTGCATGGGGGCCTACTCGCCCGGCGTGACCTCCCGGAGCACATGGCGGCCATCGCGGCGCATGACATCACGCCGATCGATCTGGTTGTCGTGAATCTGTATCCGTTCCGTGAAACGGCGGCGAAGCCGGGCGTACACCCGGAAGAAGTGATCGAAAACATCGATATCGGCGGGCCGTCGATGCTGCGTTCCGCCGCCAAGAACTTCGAGGCCGTGTGGGTCGTGGTCGATCCAGCCGATTACGCGCGCGTGTTGGTCGACGTCCAGGCCGGCCGCAACGATCCGGCGTTTCGTCGTCTGCTCGCCGAAAAGGTCTATGCACACACCAGTGCGTACGATGCGGCGATCGCGCAGTGGTTTGCGCAGCAGCGTGACGAACCGTTCCCCGATCGCTATCCGCTCGCCTTCGAGAAGCAGCAAAGCCTCCGCTATGGGGAGAATCCGCAGCAGCGCGCGGCCTTTTACGTCGAGAAGCCGGGTGCGGGGCTCGGGGCGCTAGTCCAGAAGGGCGGCAAGGAGCTGTCGTTCAACAATCTCCTCGATCTCGAAGGCGCGCTCCTCGCCATTGAGCCCTTCGGTGCCCAGCCGGCATGCGCGATCATCAAGCACACGACGCCGTGCGGCCTGGCTACCGGCCACGACGCGCTCGATGCGTACCGCAAGGCGCTCGCGTGCGATCCGGTCTCGGCGTTCGGCAGCGTGATCGCCTTCTCGGTGCCGGTGGACGCTGCGGCCGCCGAGGTGATTTCGAGCCTGTTTGTTGAATGCATCGTCGCGCCCGCGTTTGCCGAGGAAGCCGTGGAAATTCTCGGACGCAAGAAGAACCTGCGCGTCCTCGAGGGTCGCGCGACCTGGCCGACGCACGGCATGGACTACAAGCGTGTGCGCGGTGGATTACTCGTGCAGGACCGCGCCCCGATCGTGACCGAGCCGGCGCAGTGGAACATCGTCACGTCACGGCAGCCGAGCGCCGAGGAGCAGCGTGATCTGCTGTTTGCGTGGAAGTCGGTAGCCAGCGTGAAGTCGAACGCCATCGTCCTCGTACGGGACGGCGCCACGATCGGCATCGGCGCCGGCCAGATGTCCCGCGTGGACGCGAGTTTCGTGGCCGTCCACAAGGCGGCACAGCAGGGGCACCCCACCCAGGGCGCGGCCCTTAGCTCAGATGCCTTCTTCCCGTTCCGCGACGGGATCGATCAGGCCGCCGCCGCCGGCGTCACGGCCATCGTGCAGCCCGGCGGCTCGGTACGTGACGCCGAAGTCATCGCAGCCGCCAACGAGCACGGCATGACTATGATCTTCACCGGCGAGCGGCTCTTCCGGCACTAGCCTGCCGCAAGCTCCCGCAGGGCGGTCACCAGCTGGTCGAGTTCGGTCGTGGTCGTGAACAGCTGCGGGGTCACGCGCACACCGGAAACACCCGCCGTGTTGATGGCGACGGTCCAGATGCGATACCGCTCCATGAGCGTCTTAGCCAACGCGCCGGGATTCATGCCGTCGATGCCGACATTGGCGATGGCGCCGGTGCGTGCCGGGTCGCGCGGCGTGTAGAGACGGACGCGAGGAATCTCGCGCGCCTTGGTCGTCCAGTATTGCTGCAGCCACCGCAGGCGCTCTTGCTTCTTCGTGATGCCGATCTGTTCGTGAAACGCAATCGCGTTTTCTATCGCGAGGTCGGTGTGCACCGGATGGGTGCCGGTGTGATTGAGCTTGCGGATGTCATCATCCGCGAAATTCCGGTCGCCGAAGAGCGGCCAGAGCGAGCGAATGCGATCCTTGCGCACATACAGGATCCCCGCGCCCAAGGGCGCGCCCAGCCATTTGTGCAGGCTCGCCCCGTAGTAGTCGCAATCGAGATCCGGGATCCGATAGTCCAACTGCGCAAAGGCATGCGCGCCATCCACCATCACCTGGACGCCACGAGGGTGGGCCATGTCGCAGATCTTCCGGATCGGCAGCACCTGACCGGTGATGTTGATCAGATGGCAGACCATCAGAAGGCGCGTCTTCGGCGTGATGGCGCGGGCGTACGTCTCGACGATCTCGTCGTCGCTGGCCGGATCGATCGGCACCTGCACCATCCGGTTCACGATGCCATATCGGCGCTCCATGAGCGCAAAGTGCTCGATCATGGCCCCGTAATCGTGCACCGACATGACGGCTTCGTCCCCGGGCTTCCAGTCGAACCCGCTGATGACGGTATCCATGGATTCCGTCGTGTTGCGGGTGATGATCAACTCATCCGGCGTACACCCGGCCAGTGCCGCCAATTTGCCGCGCACCCGCGCCTTGTTCTCCACCTGCACCGTCCGCATGTAGCGCGAACTGACCGCATTCACATCCCGGACATGCTGGATGAACGCCTCGAGCACCGGCGTCGCCTGCATGCTGTAGTAGCCGTGCTCCAGATGAATGAAGTCGGTCGGCACCCGGTATTGCGCACGCAGCTCGCTCCAGAGGTCGTCCCGCGGTGCCAGTGACGCGGGGCTCTCCTGCTCGAAGGCGAGCAGTTGGGAGGGGGTGAGGAGCGCCCCGAGGGAGGCGCCGCCGAGCGTCCGGAGGAACTCGCGCTTGTGCATGGCGGTGGGGGGTGGGGGAGCGGATGGACCGGCGACCCGGGAGAAGCTACACGCCGTTGAGCGGTTGTGCCCTCCCGGGCGTCCGGCGAGCTTTCGGGGTTGCAGGAGATGCCATTTGCCGGCGGGGTCCCCCTCGCCGGCCGTCTCACCCTCCGTCCAGTCCATGAACGTCGCAGCGACTGCCTCCACGAGTACCGCCCGCCCCGCGTCCAGCGCCGACGCCGCCGAGCTCGATTATCGCCCGTCATATCTCGCGGCCGCCATCGCGGGGCTGGTGACCTTCCTGCTGTACATCGTCACCTTGGCGCCGACGACGTCCATGTGGGATACCAGCGAATACATCGCCGCGGCCTACGTGCTCGGCCTACCGCATCCACCGGGGAATCCGTTCTTCGTGCTGATCGGGCGGGTCTTTTCGATCCTGCCCATCGCGCCGACCGTGGCGATGCGCATCAATGTCTTGGCGGCGATTTCGAGCGCCGCGTCCGCCGTCTTCTGGTTCCTGGTCACCGAACGCGTCCTCGTGCAGTGGATGCCGCGGCGCTGGCAGCGTATTGCCGGCGGCTCGCTGGCGGTACTGATCGGAGCGACGGCGTTCACGGTCTGGAATCAGTCGGTCGTGAACGAGAAGGTGTACACCGTCTCCCTCGTCGGGCTCGCCGTGATCTGCTGGCTCACCGTGCGCTGGTGCGATGATCCGGAAGGCCCGGTTGCCGACCGCATTCTCGTGTTGGTGGCCTACCTGTTAGGGCTCGGCTACACGAATCACATGGCCGGCATGCTGGCGGCACCAGCGGTCGGGTTTGCGGTGCTGCTCCGCCGCCCGCAGACGCTGATGCGTTGGAAGCTGCTGGTCGCGTGCGCAGCCGCACTGGTGTTCGGCCTGACGCCGTTCGCCACGCAGCCAATCCGTGCCGCGCACTTCCCCGCAATCAACGAAGGCGAGCCGACGGGGTGCGTGACCGAGATCAAGATGGACTGCACCTTCAGCACGCTCACGTACGACCGCTTCATGTACAACTTCAACCGCGGTCAATACGGCAAGCCGGAGCTCGGTGAGCGCCAGGCGCCGTTCTCGGCGCAGCTGGGGATGTATTGGCTCTACTTCAAGTGGCAGTGGCTCCGCGATGCGTACAACGAGAACCCGGGGCTGCAGAACGGCCTCGCGGTGTTCTACTTCATCCTGATCATCCTGGGTGGCTGGATGCACTTCCAGAAGGACCGACGCAGCTTCTGGTTCTTCGGGCCCCTCGTGTTCACGATGACGTTGGGGCTGATCTTCTACCTCAACTTCAAGTACGGGCACAGTCAGGCGCCGGACCTCGGTGATTCCGTCCCGCGTGAAGTGCGCGATCGTGACTACTTCTACCTCTGGAGCTTCTCGGCGCTTTCCGTGTGGGCCGCGCTCGGTCTGTTCTATTTGTGGGAGACGGTGGCTACGCTGTTCGGTGCCGACGAAGTCCGCCTCGGCAAGCGCACCGTGGTCGAGCCGCGCCAGCGCAGCTTCCTGATGGCGTCCCCGCTCCTTGCCGTTGCGTTCATCCCGCTCTTCGGGAATTGGACGCAGGCATCGCGCGCCGGCCAGACCGACACGACCGACTTTGCGCGCGATCTGCTCAATTCCGTCGAGCCCTATGGCATCCTGGTCACCGTGGGGGACAACGACACGTTCCCGCTGTGGTACGCGCAGGAAGTCGAGGGCATTCGTCAGGATGTGATCGTGGCGAACACGTCGTTGATGAATACCGATTGGTATGTTCGACAGATGATCCGCACCCCGGTGCGCGAGTATGACGCCGCCAAGGGGCCGGCGATCTACAAGGATCGGGCGTGGCCGAAGCCCTCGGGTTCGCCGGTCAAGATGACGTTCGACGAGGCCGATGCCCTGCCGCTCGCGATCCCCACACCGGAGAACGCGGCGTTCCAGCATGGCGAGATTGTGGCGCAGCCGCGGTTGCCGCAGCTGATGAAGGCCGATCAGCTGGTGTATTTCATGATCCGCG
>JBDKIJ010000002.1:0-3877 GCA_039797155.1 Gemmatimonadota bacterium
AACAACACGATGCAGCCGATCCACGATCGGATGCCGGTGATTCTCGATCCGGCGGACTATGAGGCGTGGCTCGATCCGGCGACCTCGACGACGACGTTACAGGGGCTCATTCGACCCTACCACGGCCCCATGCACGCCTATCCCGTGAGTACGCACGTCAACAGTCCGCGCTTCGATGATCCGGAGTGTGCGGTGCCCCTTCAATTACCGGACTGAGCAGGTGCCGAGTCGTCGCGGCACTCTTCATCAACACGTCACGATGGACATGGTCGTGAACTCCCGCGCACCGAGGGGCTCCATGAGGGCTTCCCCAGCCCCCCGGTGCACGGCTGGCCTACTTCGGATCCAAAATCGCGGTCACGCGGTCGGCAAGATCGCTCCAGTGCGCGCGAATCGTTGTGGAAGCTTGGCCAGACGCGGCCACGCGCGCCTCCCGCTGAATCTCGCGCAGCTGCAAACGGGCCAGCGCCGGGAGATCGCTCTGCGCGACCACAGGGGCTGACACAAAGGGCACGTACCGCGCTGCACCACCACCACCACCGCCACCGCCACCGCCACCCGGTGGACCTCCCATTGGTGCGCTGGGCGGCGCAAGCACCGCCTCCAGACGCTGCAGGTACACCCGCTGCAGCTGACGGCGGCCGGCATCAGGCGCGCCGCCATTGAACACGGCACGCTTCAGGTCGGCGAGGTACTCCGCCAACGGATACGCGTTGGCCGCGTCGTACCGTTCCGATTCGGCCAGGCGGCCGAGGCGGGCGGGGCTGAGCAGGGAGGTGAGCACCCCAGCCTGACGGGTGGACACCACAGTGCTCGGGCCGATGCGCTGCGCGATGGCCGATGGAGACAGCCACGTGGGGGTCGTGATCACGTTCGCCGCAAGAAACGCCAGGGCCGCCTGCTGCCGCGCCTTGGGTACCACACGGTACACCGCGCCGGCCTGCTCGGCCGTTTTCAGATCGACCTCGACACCACCGATCATTGTTGCCACATGATTCATGTTGCCGAACCAGCGCGATACCGACTCCTCATACAGTTCGCGGAGTTCGGTGTAGTCATCCCCCGGCGCCGACGTCCAAGTCACCAGATTCGGGATCATGCGCTGGTAGTTCAACGTCGCGTACCGCGACGCCTTGATCGGATCATCACCCACATCTTCCGTCTGGTTGCGCGGATCGCCGGCGGCCAGCTGCTGCGACGCGAACCGGTACGGGAATGGCCCCTGCTGGTCCGTAAGCCAGCGATGCAACGTCGCACGCTCCGCCTCGGCGCTCGGCGCCGCGATCACGCGATAGCCCCAGTTGATCGCGAAATCGTCGAACGGTCCCACTCGGCGGATGAAGTCCTTGGGCTGCAGGCCGTCACCCGGCTGCGCGACGTAATTCTGGCGCGCGTAGTCCATGATCGTGGCGCTCACCCCGTATACCCGCGTGAACGACGGACTTCGCAGCGAATCCACGGGGAACGAGGCCGATGCGATCATGTTGTGCTGCAGCCCCAGCGCGTGCCCGATTTCGTGCGTGATCACCTGCCGCATCGTTTCGCCCATCAGCTCTTCGGGAATGTCAAGCGTTCGCGCCGCGGGATTGGCCGCGCCCGTTTCCATCATGAGCCAATTGCGGTAGGAGCGCATGTGGTTGTGATACCACGTGATCTCGCTGTTGATGATCTCCCCTGAGCGCGGATCATGCGTATGCGGTCCAGTGGCATTGCGCACGAGGCTCGCGGCCCAGCGCACGATGGAATAGCGCGCGTCATCGGGGTCGAAGTCGGGATCCTCGGCCTTGCTGGGCGCGTCCTTGGCGAGAATCGCGTTTTTGAAGCCCGCCTTCTCGAATACCTTCTGCCAGTTCTCCACACCCTCGCGCACGTAGCGCTTCCAGCGGGCCGGCGTCGCCGGATCCAGGTAATACACGATGGGCTTGATCGGCTCTACCAGTTCGCCGCGCGCATACGCGGTAGGGTCCTTCGGTTCCAGGCGCCAACGCGTGATGAACTCCTGACTCTCGGCCTTCTGCACATCGAGACCGTAGTTCACGCGATTCACCGAGAAGTAGCCCACGCGCGCATCGGCGTAGCGCGGGCGCATGGGCGTCTTCGGCAGCAGGACAATGGACTGCCGCGTTTCCATCGTCACCGTGGCGCCATCGGGATCGCTGGGTGGCGTCGCGGCATCGAACGTCTGGACCTGCCGCACCTCGATGTTGATCGGGAATCCGCGCACGCTGCTGATGTAGCTGCGGGCGGCATCGTACCGGCGCACGCCGTACGCACGCCGCTGTGCGGCATCGAGCCCGCTGGTAGCCGGATTGTCCGTGGCAAAGAAGTCGGTCACATCGATGACGTACGCGGCGCTGTCCTTGCCGAACGCGGCGATCGGGAACGCCCCGAGGATGGCCGGATAGTTGTTCTGCGCTACGCTGCGCGCGATCGGTAGCGAGTCGTCGGCCACGGCGGCGGTACTGATGCTCTTCAGTAGCACCCGGTCGTTCACGCGCTCCCAGCGGATGAGGCGCTCGGTGAGTGAGCTGCCGGCGCTCTGGAAGCCGCCGGCACCGGCCGGCACGCCCGACACACGCGTCACCATCAGGAAGTCGCGGCCAGCCAGCGAATCGGGCACCTCGAAGAAGTAGCGGTCGTCCACCCGGTGTACCGTGATGCCGCCACGTTCGGTGTGCGCCCGCGGGGGAATGACCTGCGCGTATGGCCGCGGGCCGCGACGGCCAGCGGCACCGCCGGTCGCCCCCTCGGTGGGTGGTGTGGCAGCAGCGCCGGCGGGTGGGGTCTGTTGCGCGGCGACAGTTGTGGCCATGGCTGCAGCGAGCAGCACACCGGCGGTGAAGGCGCGGGGAAGTGACATGCGGGAAATCCGGTACGGGAATGGACTCGGACTGCACGAGCACGGCTAAGCTGCCTGCTGGTGCGCGCAGCGGTAACCCGTGCGGGCACTTTTGCCGCGGTATCTTTGGGTAGTGCACGCCGGACCGCCGCCGCCCCCTCTCAAGAGGTTCATCCCCGATGACGAAGGTCACACCCTTCCTGATGTTCAACGATCAGCTCGAGGCGGCGATGGAGTTCTACACCGCCACGTTTCCGGACTCCCACATCAGGAACGTTGCGCGCAGTGGCACGGATGGTCCGGTCGCCTCCGCCGAGTTCGTTGTCGGCGGGCAGGTGTTCAAAGGGTACAACGGGGGGCCGTACTTCACCTTCTCTGAAGGCGTCTCGTTCTACGTGGACTGTGAGGACCAGGCGGAAGTCGATGCGTACTGGGACAAGCTCGTCAATGCCGGTGCGACGCCGACCGCCTGCGGCTGGATCAAAGATCCGTTCGGCCTCTCCTGGCAGATCATTCCACGGCGATTCATGGAGCTGATCCGCGATCAGGACCCCAAGCGAGTGAAGGCCGTGATGGATGCCATGATGACGATGGTAAAGATCGATGTGGCCGCCCTTGAACACGCGTATCACGGGGTGTCGTCGTAGGCGTGCGGAGCCCGCAGGGTACGGCGTGACGGTGCCGGTGTGCATGGGTCGCCGGCACAGGCATTGCTCTCACTGACTGACGCAGCGGTCAGTAGGGCGCATTCATCACTCCAACGTCTTCAGCCCGGTGGCGGCTGCCCAATCTGACTTCGCATTGAAGCTTCGGATCCCACCGGATCAGGTTGACGGCGTCCTAACCGCGGTGCGCGGTAGCAAGGAAACGCGCGTACCTGGTGGCACGGTCGAACTCGCGGTCGATCAGCTCCGTATCACCCGCGGCGATCGGCACGTTGAAGTTTGCGAACTCCGGATCGAGTTGACGCGCGGGCAGCCCCTCATCGTCCTCGACGTCGCGCACCATTGGGCGCAACGTTTCGGCCTGTGGATCGAA
>JBDKIJ010000003.1:0-2724 GCA_039797155.1 Gemmatimonadota bacterium
GCCCTCGGTGGTGGGCATCATCCCCAGTTCGCGTGCTGCCTCGACCAGCCATTGCCGCTGTTGGCGCGTACCGGTCTGATACGACTTGAGATAGGCCGTGCCGTACTCGTCGCGATAGCGCCGGACGACACGCCGTGCGTCCTCAAGCGACTGCAAATTCGTCGCGGCGCCGATGGCGGGTCCGGTCGAAAAAATGCGCGGACTCGGGACGTCATCGACTTCGACCAGCTCGGCGAGTCCGAAGATGTCGGGATCATTTTGCGGATCCCGGATCGTGGTGATGCCAAGCGCGAAGTTGGCGAGCCCGTTGGACGACTCCGGCTGCAAGAGCTTGCCGGATCCGAACCAGTGCGCATGCAGATCGATGAAGCCTGGGACGATGTACTTCCCGCGCACATCGATGACTCGAGCCTCGGCCGGCATGGCCTGCGCACGCTGCGCGCCAACCTGCGTGATGCGTCCATTGGTGACGACGACATCCGCGTCGCGCACGACGTCTTCGCCGCGCATGGTGATCACCGTGGCGCCGCGTAGCACGACCGTGCCGGAGCTCTTGGCGCGCGGCAGTGCGACCTCAGGAATGGCGGCAACCGGTGCTGGCGCCGAGTTGGACCGTGGTGCAGGGCCCAGCACGCGCGGTGTACCGCCACTCGCCGGGATCTCGACGCGCTGTGCGTCGGGCGGGATAACGCCTGGCGGCACCAGCAGACTCGAACGCAGTGGCGCCGTGATCGCGCTGATGGTGCGGCCATCGGTGCTCCACGTCGGGTTCAGCCACGCGGCCGGCGTAGTGGACAGCTGTACCGGCATCTCGCGCCCATCACTGCGTGCCTTCCAGAGGGTGCCACCCTCTTCATCCCATGTCACATAGGCCACCCAACGTCCATCGGGGGACCAGGCCGGCATGTATTCACGCGCGCGTAATGTCTTCGTGAGCCGCTGCGGCGTTGCACGAGGCGCATTATCGCTGAGCCAGATGCGTCCCAGCGCGGAGAAGGCGCGCCGACCATCTGACGCGACGGCCACGGCCTGCGCTCGCCGAGTGCGCACGGCACCCGTATCCACGCGGTGCGCGACGCGGATGGTGGGCGTGACATCGAGTGACACGTCCACCGAAAACGGAATGACGGTATCCGATCCGTCGGCGACACCGAGCCGATGCAGCTGCCCGCCGAACGCGGCATAGACCCAGCGGCCATCGGGTGAGAACGCGCTGTTGGGGAGCACGTCGCGGGACGCGCGCGCTTCGAGCTGATGTCGATCGATGGGGTAGGCGAGCCAGTGTTCGGCGCCGGTGCGGAGATTCCGCACCTTGAGCCCCGTGCGCCCTTCGCGCATGGTGCCGTACACCAGCGTGCTGCCATCGGGTGACAGCATCGGCTTCATGGCCGGTGTTCCTTCCACGACGATCGGCTCAGCGGCGCCACCGGTTGCCGCAACGCGCATGATCGTGCTCGTCGCGCCGCTGCGGCTGCCATAGGGGCGCGGCGTGACCGAGGTGAACCAAACGGATGCCCCGTCGGGCGTTGGCCACGCGCCGTACGGTCCGGGCGCCGGCGACGACACAAGCGGGGCGGGGAGGCCGTTCGTGTTTTCCTGGAGGCGGACCCCGTCGCCGGTTGTGACGTCGAACCGCCATAGTTCCGCGGTGCGCGTCACGTGCGGATCGGTCACGGTGACCACGATCGCTCGACCGTCCGGCGTCCAGGCGGGGGAGAGCATCCCGGATCGCGGCACGCGCGTCACCTGCCGCGCACCGCGTCCGTCTGACTGGGCGATCCAGAGATTATCGGATCCGCTCTCGTCGCTGATGTAGACGAGCTGCGTCCCATCGGGTGAGAGGCGCGGTTGCGACTGGAAGGCGCGCCCGGTCAACAGTGGGCGTGCCCGTCCCCCGTCGACGGGCAGCGTGTAGATGTCGCCGAGGAGTTCGAGGAGGAGCGTACGCCCATCGCGTGTCACGTCGAGCGAGATCCATGTGCCCGATGTGGTCGTGAACGCGACGGTGCGCACGGGCGATGCGTCCTGTGCGGACACCGACGTGGAAACGAGGGCGACCATCAGGGTGGCCAGTCTGCCGATTCTCATCATGGGCGCTACAGTAACGCGCCATGGGATGCCCCGCGAGGCAGGGTCCATGCAGCGGTCCGGTGCGGTGTGGATATGGTACGGGATCAACCCGTACGCCCAACCTCGCAGTACATTGCCGGCATGACTGATCCCATCATGATTCACGCCCACGTGCCGGCGGTCTCGCTGGCCCATGCCTTCCACGTGTATACCACGCCCGCTGATATCTGCCGATGGAACGCGGCCAGCGATGACTGGCACACGCCATCCGCGTCAATCGATCTGCGTCCGGGTGGACGGCTCCTCTCACGGATGGAAGCGCGTGATGGATCGATGGGCTTCGATTTCGGTGCGACGATCTCGGTTGTCGATATGCCGCATCGCCTGGCCTACACCATCGATGACGGCCGCGCGGTGGACATCACGTTTGTGGAGGCCAACGGCGGCGTCGATGTGACGATCGCGTTTGAGGCCGAAGGGATTCACCCCCGCGAGATGCAGCAGCAGGGATGGCAGGCGATCCTTGATCGGTTCGCCGCGCATGCGGCAGAGACGGCCACCAGCTAATCGGTCATCCGATGCAGCTCGCGCAGATTCCCTTCGGCACCGTGGACTGGTCTGCCGTGGAGCCGACGGTACACCCTGGTGAGACCG
>JBDKIJ010000004.1:0-5593 GCA_039797155.1 Gemmatimonadota bacterium
CGGCAGCGCGCGCAGGGCGACCTGATGGAAGCACGGATCCAACGTGATGATCTCCTGCGCGCCGTGGGGGGCGCCGTCGGCGCAGCGTGGCATGGCTACGTGGCGGTGCGCGACGCTGGCATGAACGCCGTCACCTTCGACGTCCGCGGTCAGGAAATCGCGCGCATCGCGCGCATCGCGTATCGCGAAGGGCACGCGACACTGACCGAATTGCTCGATGCGGAACGAGCGGCGGCGGATGCCATGCAGGCCTTTCTCCGTTGGGCTTCCGATGCCTGGCTGATTCGACTGGAACTGGAGCGTGCGATCGGCGCGCGTCTCGATGCGGATGGTCCGCTTGACTTGCCGTTGCTGACCACGCTGCGGCCTACCGGAAACGACGACTAATGCGCTTCACGATACACACCACGCTTCGGACCGGGATCCTTGCTGTCACGATGACGATCTCGGCATGCGGTGGATCTCCGGAATCGGCGAACAGCGCGGCGCCCGGCGCGGGCGCCCCCGCTGATGCCGCGCTGATTACGGACACCGCCACATTCTCGGCGCAAGCCGTGGAGATTGCGGGCTTCACGATCGACACCGTCGCCATGCAGCCATGGCAGGCGGTCACGATGGTGCCCGGTCGCCTCATGCTCGATCCACAGGCGCTGGAGACGATCGGATCGATCACCGAGGGGCGCATTACCAAGGTCATGGTCCGCGTTGGTGATCGCGTGCGCGCCGGGCAGGTGTTGGTGGCCATACATAGTCATGAGATCATGGACGCGCGGAGCGCGCTTTCGCAGGCCACGGCGCAGGTAACAGCGGCCGCGGCCGAGCGTGATCTTGCCGTCACGGGGGCCGAGCGGGCAAAGCGGTTGTTCGAGGCGAAGGCCATGGCGCGAGCCGACGTCGAGCGCGCCGATGTGGCGCGTCAGGTCGCGGCTGCGGCCTATGAGCGCGCAGTCGCGGAACGCGCCCGTGCGACGGCCCTGGTCGACCATCTCGCCGGCCTCGGCCCCACCCCCGCTGGGTTGGATGAACATGAGGTGCTCATCCGCACGCCCATCAGCGGCGTCGTCACCACGCGTGATGCGCAGCCGGGGACGGTCGTGCTCCCCGGCACGCCGCTGGTCACGGTCGGTGATCCAACCCGCCTGCAGTTGCAGATGCGGGTGCCCGAAGCGCAGGCCGTCGGTATGCAGGCGGGGAGCCGCGTCCGCTTTGCCCTCACGGAAGCGCCTGATGATCGGGTCGATGCCGTCGTTGCGCGCGTAGCCCCCACGGTCGATACGCTGACGCGCACCATCGAGGTTCTGGCGCAGCTGCGTGGCCGGAGCGTGGGACGCGCCGAATCCTTTGTGCAGGCTGAAGTGTTGGGGAAAGGATCAGCGCCGACCCTGACCGTTCCATCACTCGCCGTCCAGGCGATGAATGGCGATACGGTCGTCTTCGTTGCTGAACGGCAGGGCGCGAGTGTGTTCGTGGCGGCCACCCCGGTCCGTGTGGGACGACGTACGACGGAGCGTGTGGAGATTCTGGCGGGGCTCAAGTCTGGCGCGACCGTGATCGTGCGCGGGGCCGCCATCGCCAAGGCCGAGCTGCTCAAGCGCCGCATGGCCGGCGAGGAGTAGCATGCGCACGCTGATTCACTTTGCGCTCACGCGACGGGGGTTCATCGTCGCGCTGACGCTCGCCATCATGGGCGCGGGCGTGTATGCGCTGCGCCACATCGCCTTCGATGCATTCCCGGATCTCACCGGCACCCGCGTCGAAGTGATCACGGTGGCGCCCGGGATGGCGCCCGAAGAAGTCGAGCGGCTCGTCACATATCCCATCGAGTCGTCATTGATGGGGATCCCCGGCGCGGAGGGCGTGCGTTCCGTGTCGAAGTTCGGCCTGTCGCTCGTGACGGTGCCGTTCCCCGACAACATGGACGTGTATTTCGCCCGGCAACTCGTGCAGCAGCGGCTCTCCGATGCGACGGGAGGGCTCCCTGAGGGCGTCGAGCCGGCGCTCGGGCCGGTATCCACCCCAATGGGCGAATTGTATCAGTACGTCTTGACGAGTGATTCGCTGTCGCTGACCGAGCTCACGACGCTGCACGATTATGTCGTGCGTCCGCGCCTGCGCACGCTCCCTGGCGTATCGGAGGTCAATTCGTGGGGGGGGCTGACGGCTCGCGTGGAGGTCATCGTCGATCCGGTGCGTCTGGCGGCGCGGCGCCTCACCGTGGATGATGTGCACGAGGCCTTGGCCCAGAACACCCTCGCCTTCGGGGGGAGTTATCTGGAGCAGGGCGGGGAGCGCTACACGCTTCGTGGACTGGGGCGCGTCGAAAAACCGGAAGACGTCATGGGTATTGTCGTCGGCGCGCACGAAGGCACGCCCGTGCGCATCGCCGACATCGGTACTGTGTCCATCGGGGCCCTGCCGCGAAACGGCGCCGTCACCAAGGACGGTGCCGGCGAGGTGGTCAGCGGGATGGTGCTCAAGCTCAAGGGCGCCGATTCACGCGAGGTCATTGCCGGCGTGCGCTCGCGCATGGAGGAAATCGAGGCCGCGCTCCCTCCGCGCGTGACCATCACGTCGTTCTACGATCAGACCGATCTGGTCAAACGCACCACGGGTACGATTGCCAAGAACCTGATCGAAGGCGGACTCCTCGTCATTGCCGTCCTGTTCCTGTTTCTGCGCAATGCGCGCGCCGCGCTGATCGTGGCGTCGGTCATTCCGATCTCGATGCTCATGGCCTTCATCGGCATGGCCACGTTCGGATACTCGGCGAATCTCATGAGCCTCGGCGCGCTCGACTTCGGGTTGATCGTCGATGCCTCCATCGTCATGGTCGAGAGCTTCATCCGACGATTGGAGGCCCACAAGGACATGCAGCGGCTGTCGCTCTTCGAGCGATCCGCAGTGGAGGTCGGTCGTCCGATTCTCTTCGGCATCGCAATCATCGTGGCCGTCTACATCCCGATCTTCACGTTGGACGGGATGGAGGGGCGCATGTTCAAGCCGATGGCGTTTACGGTCGTGTGCGCCGTGCTGGGTTCGTTGCTCCTCGCGTTGACCTACGTCCCCGCCGTTTCCGTGTGGGTGCTTCGGCACGCGCACGCCGAACCAGCGCCATGGCTCGTGCGACTGACCGCGCGCTATCGCACGCTCCTCGATCAGGTCCTAGCCAATCCACGCCCGCTGCTCGGCACGGCCTTCGTCCTCGTCGTCATCGCGGTCGCCTCGCTGATGAAGATCGGCACGGAATTCATGCCCAAGCTGGACGAGGGCGCGATTCTCGTCACGACACGGCGCATGCCGAGCATTGATTTGGCCGATGCGACGCGTCTGTCGCTCGCGTCGGAACGCATCATCAAGCAATTCTCCGAGGTCAGCACGGTGGTGACCAAGGAGGGACGCCCAGATCTCGCCACCGAGGCGATGGGGCTATTCGAGGGCGACATGTACGTCATCCTCAAGCCGCAAGACGAATGGACGACAGCCAAGGATCGGGAAGGATTGGTGGCGGCCATGGATTCGGCGCTGGCGCAGGTGCCGGGGCTCGAGGCGTCGTTCACGCAACCGCTCGCCATGCGGTTGGATGAAGCGGAAAGCGGGGTCAAGACCGACCTCGGCATCAAGGTCGTCGGACCGGATCTTGAGCAGAATCAGGCGCTCGCCGAACGGATGCGGGGGATCATTGTGCGCGTGCCCGGTGCCGCCGACGTCGCGGTTGAGGTTGCCGAAGGGACGGGACAGATCCGGATGCAGATCCGCCGCGAGGCACTCGCCCAGTACGGCATCAGCGTCGCCGATGTTCGTAATGCCATCGACATGGCGATGGGTTCACGCAAGGCGGCCGAGCTCATTAACGGCTTCCGACGCGCGGATATCGTCGTGCGGCTGCCGAACGCCTATCGCATGGATGCCGCGGCGATCGGTCGGCTCACGGTGCGGGCCCCAGGGGGTGAGCTGGTCCCGATTGCCGCCGTGGCCGATATCCATTCCACGACCGGACCGGAACTGATCGGGCACGAGGACGCGCAACGCCGCGCGCTCGTGTTCAGCAATGTCCGAGGACGTGATCTCGGCAGCTTTGTCCAGGAAGTACGGAAGCGGATTGCCGCGGACGTCCCGTTGCCCGCGGGTGTATTTCTCGAGTGGGGCGGTCAGTACGAAAATCAGCAGCGCGCGATGTCGCGTCTCACGCTGGTGGTGCCGGCGGCGCTGCTGCTCATCTTCGGCCTGCTGTATCTCTCGTTCCGCTCGCTCTCCCAGGCCGTGCTCGTCCTGATGAACGTACCGTTCGCACTGGTGGGCGGCATCGCCGCGCTTTGGCTCCGGAGTCTCAACCTCAACCTGTCAGCCAGTATCGGATTCATCGCGCTGTTCGGTATTGCCGTGCTCAACGGTGTGGTGATGGTGGAACATCTCAACCACATGCGGCATGAGCCGGAGCCGTCGGACGACCCGATTCTCTCGCGCGTGCGTCGCGGAGCCGCCGACCGGTTGCGCCCGGTGCTCATGACCGCGCTGGTCGCCAGTCTGGGTTTCGTCCCAATGGCGCTCAGCACCAGCCCCGGGAGCGAAGTCCAGCGACCGTTGGCCACGGTCGTGATTGGCGGATTGATCACCAGTACGATCCTGACGCTCTTCGTGTTGCCGGTGCTCTACGTGTGGCTCGAACGCCGTGAGCCACGACGCCGTCCTCACCGTTCGGATGCGCACCACACCGAGCCGTCGTTGGCGCCAACGACGTAGAGGAGCCCCTCGGCTGTGATGCCTGCGTCCCAACACATGAGCGCGGTCGACATGGCTGACCGCGCCAAGTTGCCCCAACTCGACCGGGGAAGTACAATCGAGAGGTGATCGGGAGTCTGATTCGCCCTCGCAGCACCGCTGCGGTGCACGCCGTGTTGGCCAACGGTGGCGCCGCCGTCGCTCTCGAGAGTTCCGTCCTCGCGCAGGGTTTGCTCCCACCCCACAATCGGGAGGCCGCCGACCGCATGAGTGCCGCGGTTCGGGCCGCCGGCGCGGAGCCCGTGATCACGGCCGTCGTGCAGGGCACCCCCGTCTACGGGCTGGAACCTGACGACCTCGAGCGGTTTCTCGCCCGCACCGGCGTTCGGAAGGTGAGTGCACGGGACCTCGGTATGGCCATGGCCGACGGCGCCGACGGGGCTACCACCGTCGCGGGCACGCTTGCCCTCTGTGCGCTCGGTGGCCTGTCGGTTTTTGCGACCGGTGGGATCGGTGGCGTGCACCGCGATGCGCCCTTTGACGAGTCGGCTGATCTCGTCGAGCTGGCGCGCTCGCCGGTCATCGTCACCTGCGCGGGGGCGAAGTCGATCCTCGACCTGCCCGCCACGCTCGAGCGATTGGAGACGCTGGGCGTCCCGGTTGTGGGCTACGGGACGGATGAGCTGCCCGCCTTCTTTTCCCGATCCAGCGGCCTGCGTCTGTCGATGCGGTGCGACGCGCCGGAGCAGATCGCCCGCGCGTGGGCTGCGCATCGGGCGCTCGGGCGGACGAGCGCCATGCTGGTCGTCCAGCCGCCGCCGGCCGAGCATGCGGTCCCGTCGGAGATCGTCGAGGCGGCGACCCGCGAGGCGCT
>JBDKIJ010000005.1:0-2743 GCA_039797155.1 Gemmatimonadota bacterium
CGGCCTGATCGCCGGTCGCCACGATCACGACGGAGCGGGCCAGTCCTTCCTCGCCCAGCGAATGTTCGATGAATTCCCGCACTTCCCGTCCGCGCTCGCCAAGGAGCGCGATCACGTTCACATCGGCCTGCGCATGACGCGCGATCATGCCGAGCATCGTGGACTTGCCGACGCCGGAACCAGCGAAGATGCCGACACGCTGCCCGCGACCAATCGTGAGCAGCCCATCGATCGCACGAACCCCGGTCTCCATCGGCCGGTCGATCGTTTCCCGCATCAGCGGGTTGGGCGGTTCTGCCGCGAGCGACACGCGATCGGTCGTCTCGAGCTTCCCCTTGCCATCGATCGGATGACCGAGGCCGTTCAGCACGCGCCCCAGCAGCGCCTGGCCGACATCCACACCAAAGCTGCGGCCAAGCGGCTGTACGATCGCGCCGGCATGAATGCCATCCAGCTCGCCGAGCGGCATGAGCAGCACGATGCGCTCGTTGAACCCCACCACTTCCGCGAGCACCGAGCGGTCGCGCGAGTGATTCGTGATGCGGCACAGCGAACCCAGCCCCACGTCGATCCCGGTCGCTTCGAGCACGAGGCCGACGACCCGCGTGATGCGCCCATAGACCCCAACGCGCTCCGTCTCCTCGAGACGCTGCGCGAAGATGTCGAGTACCGACGGCTCGGCGGACGCTTCGTGGAACGACATCAGGCGAGGATCCCGCCAATGGCGCGGTAGGCACGCTCGAGCGCCGTATCCACGCGGCCGTCGATAATGCGATCGCGCCCTTCGGTCAGACAGCCGCCACGCGCGATCGACGGATCCGTCATCCAGCGGATCGTACGACCGGCGACCGTACCACCCGGCTGCTCCAGCACGCCGCGGCATGCCAGCAGGTCCTGCGGGTGGAGACGAACCGTCAACTCCTGGTCGGCCGGATACTGTGCGAGTGCACGGGTGACCATCTCGTGGAGGAACGAGGGATCCACGACCACCTCACGCTGCACGATGTGCCGGGCCACCATTACGGCAAGCGCCGCGATGTTCTCTTCCGCATTCGCGATCCAGCGCGCTTCACCCTGCTGCACCGACTGCGCCGCGGACGTGATGGCCCGCATCGCCGACGAGAGTTCGGCATCCAGCGCGTCGCGCGCAGCCTGTTCGCCCTCGGCGAAGCCTCGAGCGTAGGCATCGGTTTGGATGCGCGCCACTTCGGCCTCGAACTGGGCCGCCTGATCGGCGGCCAGTTCTTCCGGGGACAGTTCCGCGGCCGGCATCGGCACGCTCGGCGTCGAGGCCATGAAGACGTCGTGCGCGACGAACTCGTCGAGAGACCAGGCGGTAGCGTGCATCGCGCGATCCGATGATGGCTTAGATGATGACATCGTCCGATCCGCTGCTCAGCACGATCTCGCCCGTTTCCTCGAGCGCCCGCACCTTCGACACGATCTCGGTCTGGGCCGCTTCGACGTCGCGCATCTTAACCGGACCGAGGAACTCCATCTCTTCCTTGAGCCCCGTGACGGCGCGCTGGGACATCGTGCCCATGATCTTGGCCTTGAGCTCGTTGCTCGCCGCCTTGAGGGCCAGCGCCAGCTGCTTGACGTCGACTTCGCGGAGGAGGCGCTGCAGCGACTTGTCGTCGAGCGAGGAGAGATCCTCGAAGACGAACATGAGGTTCTTGATCTGATCGCTGAGTGACGGATCCTTTTCCGACACCAGGTCGAGCACTTCCTTTTCGAGCGACGAGCTGACGAGGTTGAGGACCGCCGCGACCGCGGCCGGACCGCCCACGCTGCTCATGCCCTGCGAGAACGACAGATCGGACTCGCTGCCGATGGCCCGCTCCACGAGCGAGATCATTTCGGGCGAGACCTTTTCCATGCGCGCAATGCGGAACATCACCTCGCCGCCGAGCGCTGGCTCGAACTCGCGGATGATGGCAGCCACGTGGGCCGGATCGAGGTGCGCCAGAATCAGCGCGATCGTCTGCGGGTGCTCACCGCGCAGCGTGCTGCTGAGCTGCTGCGGGTCGGCACGACGCAGGCGACCGAAGCGGTCGCTGTCGGCGAGCTGCCCTTCGATGCGCTTGAGGATTGACTGGGCCTTGGCCGGGCCAAATGCGCGCTCGAGCACGTCCTTGGCAAACTCCACTCCGCCGGCGGAAATCGAATCAACGCCAAGCGTCGTCTCAAGCCATTCGGTCAGGACGGCATCGATGGTCGCTGGCGGAATGCGATCGAGCTGCGCCATTTCGAGCGCGACGATTTCCGCTTCATCCGGATGCAACGCGCCGGTGATCGTCGCAGCATGCTCCGAACCGATGGCCATACACAGGATCGCCACCTTCTGGCGTCCGGTGAGGCGCTCCGGCGCCCAGCGATCAGCGTTGGCTTTGGCGAGAGGGATCATGGAGGTGCTCACTGACGCAGCCAGCTACGGACGACGCGTACGGCGGCTTCCGGTCGCTGTTCAACGGTGGCGATCGCCTGCTCACGTTCCGGCGTGGTTGGAGGCGGCGGGAGGACGATGGTGCGGCGCTGCGCGTCGAGTGCCGCCTGCTGGTTGAATGCCTCGTCGTTTGCCATGGCGAGCTGCATTTCCGTGCTGGCGGGCAGCTCGGCGTAGCCCGGGGCCTGGGCGAGGGCCGCGTTCTGTTCGGCCGCCGCGAGCAGTTCCTGCTTCGACGGCTTCTTCGGCTTCAGCATGAACACGGCGACGAGGCCGAGCACCAGCAACACGCCGAGT
>JBDKIJ010000006.1:0-2864 GCA_039797155.1 Gemmatimonadota bacterium
CGACCGCCATCGGGTGCTGCTCTGCGCTGGTTGTCATGTCTGCCACTTCAGCCAAGGTCATCGGAAATCCCCGGAGCTCTGACGGCCGCATGATGCCGGCCCTATGGGTTACCCGAAGAAACTGCGCACGATTTGTGACGGTCCCAATTGGACCTAAGGGCAATGTGACATGTGGCACCCGAACAAATGCCGATTGCCGTTGCGATTGCTTCGCTCCTCCGTCGACACGGAAAGCGGCCTCGTTCCTTCCATTCCATCTAGGCATACATGCCAGCAGCACTCAAGGCCCGCCTCGCGCGGGCCCGTGATCGCGTCCGGCGTCGGCTTCGCGCCGAAGCCGAGGCGGTTCGCTCGGACGCCACGTTGGCGCAGGGCGGACTCGCCTTCCTCATCGCCTATGCCATCATGTACGCCGTCGGGGCACTAGGGATCGGGTGATCCCGTCGTCCCGAGTCGAGTCGGTCCGACTCAGAACTCCCGGCGCTTCATTTCCTTGAAGATGTCTTCGGCGTCGGTGCCTTCGACCCCTTCATCGATACCGCGCGTGGCCTTCAGCGTTGGGTCGTAGCCCTGGCGATTGGGCTTCTTGACCTGGGCCGCCTTCGTTTGCGTCTTCTTGAGAAGCGCCTTGAGCTGGGCGTCCTTCATGGGTGCTCCGGGAGGTGGGGGCGAGGACCAGTAACACCTTCAGCATGGGGGCGCCCCGGATGGAAGTCCAGTGAACCCACGCGTTACCGGTTTGTCTCAAATCTTAGTGTTGACACTTGCGCGGGCGAGCGCTACCGTCTAGGAGCACACAGATCAAGTGAATCGCGCCACGGCGCGGGAACGCAAATGGCGGGCGACTTCGGGGACCTGGCGTAAGCGGGTCCCTTTTTCGTGGAACGGAGCATGCGATCGCGCTGCTGCGTCATCTTCATATGATGGTGGCGACCCGCGCGGGGGGATGTCCGCGAACCAACACGAGTGCTCGGTGCGTACGGCAGGGCCGGACTCCGAACACCCAGCAACAGGAGTAGTGCCATGCGTACGACCGGCAAGGTGAAGTGGTTCAACGATGCCAAGGGCTTTGGATTCATCACGCCCGATGACGGCTCGAAGGATTGCTTCGTCCACCACTCGGCCATTCAGGGCGGCGGCTTCCGCACCCTGGCCGAGGGCGAGCGTGTCGAGTTCGACATCGTTCAGGGCCAGAAGGGTCCGGCCGCCGAGCAGGTCGTGAAGCTCCGCGGCTAAGCGGAACTTCCGGATCTGAGTGAACAACGCGGGCCCGGCGATCTTCGCCGGGCCCGCGTTGTTTTCCAGCCCTCGTCCTCAGGGGGAAGAGCAGGGGGCGGACATCGCGTGGATGCCCGCCCCCGTTGTCGTCCTTACTTGATCTCCGCGTTCCCGCGGTAGTAGTCGCCCATGAGATGTTCGGCGAAGTACTCCATCAGCATGCGCTGATTGTAGGTGCCGTACTGCCCGCGATAGCCGTGCGGCTCACCAGGATACACGTAGTAGTCGAAGCGCTTGTTCGCGCGAATGAGCGCGTTCGCCAGCTTCACCGTCCCGCCCGGATGCACGTTGTTGTCGAGGTCACCCGTGATGAGCGCGAGACGCCCCTTCAGGTTCCCCGCGAGTTCGTCGTTCGTCGGGACGCGGATCTCGAAGCGCACGTTGTCGTGGTTCGTGGAGTCCTGTACCACTTCGCGTGAGGTGCTGCCCGCACCGGGGCCACGGCGCTGGGCTGCCGCGGCGCCGTTCGCACCGCGCGCGCCGCCACGGGCGGCCGAGTCGTTCTTCGCGACGACCTTCACCCCGTGGTTCCACTCGCTCCAGTTCTGGTTATAAATGTTGTTGTCGTGGTTGCCCGACTCCGACCACCCCACCTTGAAGAACTCGTTGTACGGCGGCAGCAGCATGGCCGCGGCCGTGAGGAACCCGCCGCCCGAGTGGCCGAAGATCCCGAGCTTCTCGAGGTTCATGAATTTGTGGCGCGCCGCCAGCTGCTCGAGCGCGGCCTTCTTGTCGGCGAGCGCATAGTCGCGGAGGTTGCCGTAGCCATAGCGGTGATACGCCAGCGACCGCAGTGGCGAGCCACCACGATGTCCGACTTCCACCACGATGAAGCCGAGCTGCGCGAGCTGCATCAGCGGCGTGCGCACGCTGAAGCCGGTGGTGACCGCTTCCGTCTGTGGGCCCGGGTACACGTAGTGCACCACCGGATACGACTTCGTGCTGTCAAAGTCAAACGGCTTCCAGATGTTGCCGTACAGCACCGTGACACCGTCCGCCGCCTTCACCGAGAACGGCTCCGCATACTTGAAGCCCAGTTCCTTGAGCTTCGAGATGTCCATCGCTTCGAGCTGCGTCAGTACGCGTCCCGTATTGCCATCACGCACCACCGACACTGGTGACTGATCCATGCGCGAGTACGTGTCGAACACGTACCGCCCCGACGGTGACACGATGCTCGGCGTGCCGTTCTCCCCCAGCGTCAGCGCGTGATGCGCATTGCCCGCGTCCAGCAGCATCAGCCCCGTGCCGTTGCCGTTCACGCGATAGAGATGCGTCTGATACAGCTGCTCACCCGGCTCACGTCCCTGACCCGAGATCCACACCTGCTGCGTGGTGGAGTCGATCTTCACGACGCTGTTCACGTTCCACTGGCCCGTGGTCAGCGGATACTTCTCGCCGCCATCGAAGCCGTAGACGTACATCATCCCCCAGCCGGTCTTCTGCGACCACCAGAGGAAATCGCCCCCCTTCTTGAGGTAGCGCACCGGTTTGGGCTCGATCGCCGCGCCCTCGATGGCATCGGTCAGCAGCGTCTTGATTGCGCCGTTGGCGACGTCGATTTCGATGAAGTCCACGGCACGCTG
>JBDKIJ010000007.1:0-26416 GCA_039797155.1 Gemmatimonadota bacterium
CCTTCGACAAGACCAACGGTAAGGTGCTCTGGGAAGCGACACTGCCGTTCGCCGGCAATGCGACGCCCTCCACCTACATGGTGAACGGCAAGCAGTATCTGGTGATCGCGTGTGGTGGCGGCAAGAATGGCGCGCCCAGCGGTGGCGTGTACGTGGCGTTTGCCCTGCCCTGATAGTTTGATCGAATGACCAGTCTTTTTTCCCCGCTCCCCCTCCGCGGCCTTACCCTCCGCAACCGCATCGGCGTCTCCCCCATGTGCCAGTACTCGGCCACGGACGGGTTCGCCAGCGATTGGCATTTCGTGCACCTCGGTGCCTTTGCCACGGGTGGCGCGGGGCTGGTCATCTCCGAAGCCATCGCCGTCACCGCCGACGGCCGGATCTCCCCGCACGACCTCGGCCTCTGGGACGACGCCCAGATCCCGATGCTGCGCCGTATCACCGACTTCATGCACGAACAGGGGTCGGTGGCGGCGATCCAGCTCGCGCACGCCGGTCGCAAGGCGAGCACCAAGCGGCCGTGGGAAGGGGGCGGCGCCGTATCACCCGCTGACGGCGGATGGACCGTACGCGGGCCGAGCGACTTGGCGTTCTCGGAGACGTACCCGACACCCGTCGCGTTGACCCTCGATGAAATCGGTGTAGTGATCGACGCCTTCGCGCAGGGAGCGCGCCGTGCGCTCGCCGCTGGCTTTCGAGTGGCCGAAATCCATGCGGCGCACGGCTACCTGCTACACCAGTTTATGTCGCCGCTGTCGAATGCACGCACCGATGCATATGGCGGCAGCTACGAGAATCGGGTGCGCCTGATGCACGAGGTGGCCAGGACCGTGCGCGACGTGTGGCCCGACGAGTGGCCCGTGTTGGTGCGTCTCTCGGCCACGGATTGGCTGGAGGGCGGATGGACACTTGAGGAATCGGTGCAGTTATCCGCCGAGCTTCGGGAGTTGGGGGTGGATCTCATCGACTGCTCGTCGGCCGGGCTTGATCCGCGTCAGCAGATCACGGTAACACCAGGCTATCAGGTGCCGTTCGCGCGGCGCATTCGGCAGGAGGCCGGGATCCCGACGGCGGCTGTTGGGTTGATCACCGAAGCGGCGCAGGCCAATGCGATTGTCGCCGAAGGCGATGCGGATTTGGTACTGCTTGCGCGCGAGTTGTTGCGGAACCCGCACTGGCCACTGTTGGCTGCGAGCGCGCTGCGTGTGGACGGCGTGTGGCCGAAGCAGTACGAGCGGGCGCAGCCGCGGTAAAACGAGCGCAGGCAGTTCAGTCCAGGTGGTCCTGCACAATCTCCCGCGCTTCCTCAAGCGCCGTCGACGGTACGAGAAGCTGCACGCCACCAACGATTGGCCCCTGAAACCCGGCGCCGAAGATTCCTGGTTGCTGTCCCTGGACAAGCACCGGGATCTCTGCGGCTTCCAGCAAGCTCCGGAGAATTTCGGCTTCAAAGACGGTGGCGCACTCATGAAGCAGTGCCCATTGAGGCATCGCGGACATGTGACCTGCGTCGAAGTGATTAGGTGTGCGTTGTAATGATGAGGAAATCTGGGATGCGACGCAGCAGTGTGCACGCCTCCTATGTGCCTTGTATCGAACGTCATCAGCGCTTCGATTCGTCGAAGCCTCGCGCTCATCGCGTTGAGTGCGGCATGCAGCCGGCAACCGATGGACTCGCCAACGCGTGCCATCGGCGAGCCACCGGCATCTGCCGCAACGGTTCAACTCCCGGTCGTAATCGACCGGGTCATCAGCGCCGACCTCGTCCTGCGCGTCAAGACTGCCGGCCAGGTCCGCTCGGAAGCCGTCGTCCCGCTGAAAGCCGAAGTCGCCGGCACCGTCCTCCAGCTTCTGGTCCGGCCTGGCAGCACCGTACGCACGGGCCAACCGCTGCTGAAGTTCGACCCCTACCCGTTTGATCTCGCCGCACGCGAAGCTCAGGCCCGCGCCGACGAAGCCGAACAGCGCTTCCTCGAAAGCTTCGTCCCCGAATCGCTCGTTACTGGCCGTGGCCCGAATCTCGACCAGCGCCGCAGCCTCATGAACAAATCGGGGCTCACTATGGCGCGGCTCCAACTCGAACGAGCCCGCTACGAACAGGCGCGCGCGGTCATCACCAGCCCGGTCAGCGGCATGGTGCAGTCAGTGAGCGTCGCCACTGGCGAAAAGGTCATAAGCGGACAACCGGTCGTCACGGTCGTTGACACCAAACGCCTCACGGTGGACGCGCAGGTACTGGAGCACGACCTACCGCTCATTCGCGTCGGCGGTGACGCGCGCATTACTACCGCCGGCGCGTCCGTCAACATGGTGCGCGGTCGCATTGAGGCGATCCTCCCGTTGGTCGATACGGTCGCCCGTGCAGGGCGCGCGGTGGTTCGCATCGCCGACGCCGACCACCTGCGCTCCGGCATGTACGTGGACGTACAGCTCGAAGCCACACGCCTGCGGAATCGCCGCCTGGTTCCCACGCGCGCGGTGATCGAACGCGACGGGCGCCCTCTGGTGTTCGTGGTGCGCGACGGCCGCGCGCAATGGACCTACATCGTGCCGGGGCGCAACAATAGCACGCACACGGAAGTGCTTCCCGACAGCAGCACGGGAGAGATCCCGGTGCAGCCGGGTGACGCGGTCATCGTGAATGGCCACCTCACCCTCACACACGACGCACCGGTGCGCGTGGTTCGCGATACCACCACACGTCGTCCGCCCCCAGCGTAACGCCGCGCACGCATGTCGCTGGCCGCCCGCGCTGTCCGACGCCCCGTCGCTACCATCGCGGCGATCCTCGCCGCACTCCTACTCGGCGGCGTCTCGCTCACTCGGCTCCCGGTCTCGCTGCTCCCCGATGTCACCCTGCCACTGCTCACAGTGCGCACGGTGTATCCGGGCGCCGCCGCCACCGAAGTGTCGCGCTTCGTGGCCGAGCCCATCGAGCAGGCCATCGCCGCTACACCGGGCATTGTTGAACTGCGCAGCGTAAGCCGCAACGGTGAAGCCACCACATCGGCACGCTTCGCCTGGGGCACCGATATGCGCGCCACCGTACTGGCGGTGCGCGAACGCCTCGATGCCGCACGCGGCACCCTCCCCGAACAGGCGGAACGCCCCACCCTCCTCACCAGCGATCCGGGCGAGCGCCCTATCGCCGTACTGGCCCTCACGGCACGCACCGTGAAGCGCGCCACCGGCACGCAGCCGCCGATGGACCTGCGCTCACTCGCGCGAACAGCGGCCGAGGTGCATGCACGACGGCTGGAACAGATCGAGGGGGTCGCGAGTGTGGCGGTGGCCGGCGGCCGGCGCGAGGAACTGCGCGTGTCACTCGACCCCGATCGCCTGCGCACGCTGGGGCTCACGGTCGCCGATGTGGCCACCGCCATTCGCCAGCAGAACGTCACCGGCGCGGGTGGTACCGTGCGCCGTGGTCAGTTCCGACTCGCGGTGCGCGCCCTTACGGAGTTCCGCTCCCCCGCCGAACTGCTCGAGACGCCGATCGGCCCACCCGATCGCCATCTGCGCTTGCGCGATGTGGGCACCGCAGAGCTGACCCTGGCCGAACCGGACACCCGCACGCAGCTGGATGGAGCAGAAGCGATCGGGCTCGTGGTATACAAGGACGCGGGCGCCAATACGGTAACCGTCACGCGCCGCATCACGGAACAGATGGCGCAACTCGCCACCGAATACCCCGGCGTTGCGCAATCGGTGGTGGCGGCACAGGCCGACTTCGTAGTGGATGCGCTGTCCAACCTGGGCCAGGAAATCGTCGCCGGTGGCCTGCTGTCGCTGCTGGTGATCCTCCTCTTCCTGCGAAACTGGCGGCTGTCGCTGGCGATCGGGCTCACGGTGCCCATCTCGGTGCTGATCGCGCTCATCGCCCTGCAGGCGCTCGACGTCAGCATCAATGTCCTCTCACTCGGCGGGCTCGCACTCGGTACTGGCCTGTTGGTAGACACGGCCATCGTTGTCGCGGAAGCGATCGGCCGACGACAGCATGAAGGGCTCCCTCTGCGCGAAGCCGCCGTACTCGGCACCAACGATGTCGCCGCGCCGCTGTTTGCCGGGACGCTCACCACGATGCTGGTGTTCGGCCCGATCGTGTTCGTGCAGGGGCTCGCGGCGGCGCTGTTCCGCGATCTGTCGCTCAGCGTGGTCACCACCACCGCCGCCAGTCTGTTGATCGCGCTCACGCTGATGCCAGTGCTGATCGCCGGACGGCGGCGAAATGCCACGCACGTCGCACCAGTACTCACGGCATCCGGCCCGCTCGATCGCCTTGGGAACCATCTCGCCGCCTGGTACGAACACGGCGTGCTGTGGGCGCTGACGCACACGCGCGCGGTGTTCGGCATGGCGGTGGTGCTCATGGCCATCACCGCGGCACTCGTATGGCATCTCCCCAAGGAGATTCTGCCGCGCGTGGACGATGGCGTGCTGGTGGCGCAGCTGTCACTGCCGCAAGGCACCAGTCTCAACGCGACCACCACGCAGGTGGCGCGCATCGAACAGGCGGCCCGCACACTCGGCGCGCGCAATGTGTACGCGCGCATCGGCAAAGCCACCGATGAAGAACTCCTCGCCGGTGCCGACCCGGGTTCGAGTGCCACCGCGCAGGTGATCATCCGGGTGCCGTCCACGCAGTCGGCCGCACCCATGGCGGCAGCACTCCGCGCTGCACTCCCTGACCTCGCCCGCGGTGCGCTCACCATCGATCTGGCCGGACAGTCAGAGTTCGGCGCACTGATAGGTCGCGAAGGGCGGCTGGTGCGCGTGGAGCTGTCGGCGCCGACGGCGACGCTCTCCGACGCCTGGAGTGATTCCGTGCGCCGCGCGATGGCCACCGTGCCCGAGCTGTCAGATGTGCGTGAGGCGTATACGCGCACGCAGCCGGTGGTGGAGGTGGCACTGCAGCGCGATCGCCTAGCCGAGCGGGGCATTGCGCCGCTGGAGGTAGTGAACGCGCTGCAGGGGGCGCTGGGTGGCGTGCTGGCCTCGGAGTTTCGCGAGACCGATCGTCGCACGCCCATCATGGCGCGCTTTGCCGGTGCGGCCAATGAAGATCTGGACGCCGCGTTGCAGACGGTGATTCGCGGCGTCACGCTGTCGCAGCTGGTAACCGCACGCGATGTCCGGGCACCGTTGGAGGTGGTGCGTGTGGATCAGCGGCCGGTCACGATTGTGGAAGCGCAGGTGGATGGCGGTGGGACCGCGCGGGCCACGGAGCGCGTGGTGCAGCAGCTGCAGTCGTTGCGCATGCCGCCGGGGGTGCTGTGGCAGGTTGGTGGCGCCGACACGGAGCGTGCGCGAACGACGAGTGAACTGACGCTGGTTGCGGTACTGGCGGTGGCGTTGGTGTTTCTGGTGCTGGCCGCCGAGTTCTCGAGCTTCACGGTGCCGCTGGTGGTAATGCTGACCGTGCCGCTGGCCGGTGCAGGCGCCGTACTGCTGCTGTGGCTCACGGGGCAGTCGCTCAACACGGTGAGCCTGATCGGCATCGTGGTGATGATCGGCATGGCCGATAACGAAGCGGTGGTGAAGCTGGACGCAATTCGTGCCTTGCAGGCCGAGGGGGTGCCGCTGCGTGAGGCCATTCTGCAGGGGGGTGCGAAGCGGCTCCGCGCCATTGCGATGACCAGCATCACCACCATCACGGGTGTGCTGCCGCTGGTATTCGGTGTGGGAAGTGGTGGCGCGCTGTATCAGCCGCTCGCGGCGGCGATCATCGGCGGCAGCGTGTCGGCGCTACTGGTGACGTTCTTCCTGCTCCCCACGGCGTATGCGGTGCTGGAGGAGCGACGCATGCGCCACGTATGAACGACATATGATGCGTCGCCTCATGGACGCAGCCGTGCGTCGCTCGGCGGTGATATGGGCCGTGGCCGCAGCCGTGCTGCTCACAGGGAGCATTGCCGCGTGGCGGTTGCCGCTCTCGGGGCGTGCGTCGGTGGAGTTGCCGCGCTTGCTGATACAGGCCAGCTGGCCCGGGTCGGCACCGGAGGTCATGGAGGCGTATGTCACCGCGCCGCTGGAGGCGGTAGCGCAGGGGGTGCGCGGCGTCCGGCGCGTGAACAGCTCTAGTCGGGATGGTCTGTCGATGCTGACGGTGGAGCTGCACCCCGATGCCGACGTACAAATGGCGCGACTGGGGATTCTCGAGCGGCTGGAGCTCATCAGCCGCGAGCTGCCACCCGGTGTCGCGAGACCAACCGTGTCGAACTATGTGCCCGAGGGATTGGCCGAGTCGCCGCTGATGTCGCTGGTGATCACGGGGCCGTATACGCCGGGGGCGCTGTCGCGGACGCTACAGGAGGTGGTGGCGCCGCGACTGTCGCAGGTGATCGGAGTCGCGGGGATCCAGACGCGGGGCGGCACGACCTTTGGTGTGAGTGTGCGATACGATCCCGCGCGCTTGCGACAGCTGGGGATGACGCCTGGGCATGTGACGCAGGCGCTACGTGAGGCGCGGGTGGTGGCGTCGCTGGGGGTACTGACGCAGGGCGGGTTCGAACGCGGGGTGGTGCTGCGCGATCAGCCCGCGTCGTTGGAGGCCGTGGCGGCATTGCCGGTGGTGGGAGCTGCGGGGCGTCGCTATCGACTGGGCGACCTGGCAATGGTGCGCCCTGAGGAGGATGCGCGCGGGCAGTTCTTCCGCATTGATGGGCACCCCGCCGTGGCGCTGGATATCACGCGTCATCCGCAGGCCGATGCGGCGACGACGTCGCGAGCGCTGCACCGTGCCATTGCGGAGATGACGCCGCTGCTGCCACCCGGCGCGTTGGTGCGCGTGGTGAACGATGAAAGTGTGGCCTTCACGCGCGAGCTGCGCGATCTCGCCTGGCGGACGATGGGCGCGGTGGTGTCGGTGCTGGTGGTGCTTGGCCTGTTGCTGCGATCGTGGCGCCGCATCGTGCTGGTGGTGCTGGCGACCGCTGTCTCGATCGCAGGGACGGCGCTGACCGTGTATCTGCTGGATGTGCCCACCAACCTGCTCACGCTCGCCGGATTGGGGATGGGCGTCGGCGTGCTGGTGCAGAGCGCGATTGTTGTGGTGGAGCAATTGGGACGGCGGGGTAATGCTCGTGCGTTGGATGCCGATGCACGCAGCGATGCCGCGTGGCGCATAGCACCGGCGGTGGTAGGCAGTACGCTCACGACTGCCGTGGTGCTGCTACCGTTTCTCTATCTGCAGGGGGCCACACGCGCCGCGTTCACGCCGTTTGCCATGGCGTTCGTGATTGCACTGGTGTGGAGTGTGGTGACGGCGCTGGTGATGGTGCCGGCGGTGTGGCCCGATGTGATGGGGGCGCATTCGAGCTTGCGCGCGGGTGACGATTCGTTCGGTGTGTCGGCGAAATCGCATGCTGTGCGATGGCGACGAACCGCCCGTGCCTATCATCGCATGTTGTGGTGGACACTGCGCTGGCGGTGGATCACGCGCGGGGTTGCGTTCCTTGGCGTGGGCGCCATGACGTGGGTGTTCATCGAAAAGGTGCCGCGCAGTAGCTGGGGATCGTGGTACAACCCGCGCACCACCGTCTCGGTCTCGGTGTCGTTTCCGCGCGGCTCCGACCCGGCCGCGCTGGATGCCGCCATGCGCGAGTTTGAGCGGATCGCCGTCGGGCGAGCTGGCGTGGAACAAGTGCGGGCGCAGGGAGGCGGCACCGGCGCGTCACTCACCGTGCATTTCACGCGCGATGGTGGCGCGTCATCGGTGCCGCTGCAGCTGTATGAGGAGTTTGCGCAGCGCGGCGTACTGATTGGTGGCGCGAATGTGTCTGGGTCCGCCGAGGGGGCGTCATTCTCGAATGGCGGCGGCGGTGTCGGGCTCGCGAGCTTCCGCATTCAGGTGAAGGGGTTCGCGTATGAGGGGGTGGAGCGGTTGGCGCTCGATCTCAAGGCGCGGCTCGAGCGGATCAGTCGCGTGCGTGAGGTGCGGGTCTCGAGTGGCGGCTGGGGATTTGGCTCTGGTGGGCGTGGATCGCTCATCACCATCGATCCGGACCGTGGTGCGTTGGCGCGCGCCGGGATTACGGCGGCGGAGTTCAGTGCCGCGATCGCACGCGAAGTGCGTGGGCCCGTGGGGGCGCAGCGTCTCGAGATTGGTGGTGAGGAGCTTCCGGTGACCGTGAAGGCGGCCGGCGCGAGCGAGCGTGATCTCGACGAGCTGGGGCAGACGTTGCTCACCCGGCGTATGGACTTTGCGAACACCGGTACCGTTGTGGCGCGGCTCGGTGACGTGGCGCGTCTTCGCGAGATGGAAGCGTTGAGTAGCGTCGAGCGCGAGGACCAGCAGTACATCCGGCAGGTGCAGTACGATTTCCGCGGTCCGCCCAAGCTCGCGCGTCAAACACACAAGGCGCTCATGCAGTCGCTGTCGGCGCCGGCGGGGTATCAGTTCGTCGATCTCACCGAGCGGTTGCCGGAGAACGACGAGGATGGCGGGCGCGGATTGTGGCTGGTCTTCGCGCTTGGCATCGCGCTCGTGCTGCTGAGTGTCGCGCTGGTATTCGACAGCGTGTGGAGCGCCGGGATGATTCTGCTGTCGCTGCCGTTGGCGCTCACCGGCGTGGTTGCAGCGTTCTGGATCAGCGGCGCGACGTTCACGCGCGAGGCCGCCGTGGGGGTGATTCTGGTGATCGGCTTGTCGGTGAATCAGGCCATTCTGCTGGTGGATGCGCTGCTCGATTCGCGGCGCCGTACGGGGGCGCTGTCTAGGCGAGCCGTGCTGTGCGCCGCACGGGAGCGGGCCCCGATGATCGTGCTGGTCAGTACCACGGCCCTAGCGTCGCTAATCCCGCTCAGCCTCGGGACGGATACCCGTTCGCTCTTCGGGAGCATGGCATTGGCCACCGCCGGGGGGACGGTCGCCGGTTTGTTAGGCGTGCTGATGGTAATGCCGGCGCTGGTTGGAGTCCGTCGATGAGGCTGAATCATAGTGGGTATACCCATTATGGGTTGAATGCCAAATTGGAAACCGATAGCTTCCGCTTTTATAGACTGGGTCGATCGAGAGGCGGGCGACCCACTCCGACAGGGGGAGGCGCGATGGGTGTAGTGGCCGAGATGGACATCAAGAAGGACGCGCGCAACCGGGTGACGCTGCCGTCCAGCATTCCGTACGAGCATTTCCATCTCGTGCAGCACGATGATGGGCGGATCGAGCTGTATCCGCGGGTGTTGGTGGATCCCACGGTATCGCTGCGTACGCTGCGGGAGATGGACGAGGCGATGGCAAATGTCGCCGCCGGAACGGTCGGCGAGCCGCTGGACGTCGCAGCGCTCGAAGCACTTGCGGATCGCACACCATAACCGCAACGGCTCTCGACGCGTCGATGCCCTTTGTGATTGTTCCTGGCATTCCTGCCATGGAAGCGCGCATTGCGCAGCTCAAGGCTGGACTTGAAGCGGGCACGTTGGACCCGAACGACGCTCGGCTCGCGAAGAAGCTGTTCAAGGCCATCGCGCATCTCGCACGCGAACCGAAGCATCCCGGGCTCAACAGTCACGAGATTGCCGAACTGTCCCGTCGCTTCTCCACGGAGGACACTCGGCACAAGGTCTTCGAATCGTATCTTGAGAACAACACGCCGAGTGCAGGGCGACTGTTCTGGGTCTACGGCCCACAGCACGGAATGATCACGCTGATCGGGTTGGAACCGCACCCTGAGGATGGCAAGAACGCCGGGTATGCGCGGGTGAAGCTGTCGGGGTTTCCGAAAGGCGTGGCAGAACCGAACTCGGCATACGAGACGTGTGCCACGCTTGCTGACGAGCATCGCGCGACGATGACCACACTCGCTCATATGTACGCGGTGCCCGATCTACATCAGCTCGCCTCTACGCTGCCCCACCCATCGTGAGGACCGTCTTCCATTCTGCCGGCGTTACCGGCACCACCGACAGCCGCCCCACGCGCACTAGCGCCATCTCCGATAGCGCCGGCGTGGCCTTGATCGCATCGAGGCTCACCAGCTTCGGCAACGGCTTCACCGCCTTCACGTCCACCATGAACCAGGTGGGCATATCGGGGTCACACTTCGGGTCGAAGTAGTCGTGGTTCGGATCCCACGCGGTGGGGTCGGGATACCCCTCCTTCACCACTTCGCAGACGCCGGCGATCCCTGACGGATCGGCATTCGAGTGGTAATAGAAGCAGAGATCGCCCTTCTTCATGCCATCGCGCAGAAAGTTGCGCGCCGAGCTGTTGCGGACGCTGTCCCAACAGGTGGTCTGCTTCGGCGCCTTCTCGAGATCCTCGTACGAGAAGACATCCGGCTCCGACTTGATCAGCCAGTAGCGGATCTCCCCGAGCGCACGCGGCGTGAACGCCGACGCCCATTTGCCCTGCTCGTACGGCATCGACTGCGGTGCCTTCTTGGCTGGCGCCACCTTCTTGGCTGGCGCGGGTTTCTTCGCCGCCGGCTTTGCAGCGGGCCTTGCAGCGGGCTTCGCCGCCTTCTTCACCGCAGACTTCTTCGCCGGCATCGGTCAGTTCATGCAGCAGGAACCGGCGCCGCAGCCGCCCATCCCCTTGGGCATCGGCATCCCGCACGCGGCATCGCCGCCACTCGTGCCCTGCGTGAAGGTCACCAGCCCGCCGCTCAATACTCGGCGCACCGGCGCCCCCGACTCGGGGTGCTGCGTCAGCGGCGCGTCCGACATCGACTGCCGCAGTTCAAATCGCTCGGCGGCCTCGCCGGCCACCTGCGGAACGGTTTCGTAGACGTAGATCGGCATGGTCGAAAAATAGCAGCGCCGGGGTGGAAGATCCGGGTGCCCGCTTGAAGACGTCCACGACCTGGGGAACAGGGGGAAGGGGGGTCAAGAAGCGGGTGGCAGGGAGTTGCCTGCTCCCTGCCACCTGATCCGCCTTCCCCCTGCTCCCGCCGTTACCAATACCGCCCCAATCACACGGCAACCCACCATCACGCGCGGTATGTTCTCGCCATGCCCCCCCTCCGCCCCCGCCTCTCGCGCGTCGCCCTCCGGGCGGCCCCGCTGCTCTCGGCCGCGCTTCTCGCGGCGCCGACCTCCGCCCGCGCGCAGTCGGCCGCCGAACTCACCGCCATCACCGATCGCGTCTTCTCCGACGTAGACGGCACCCACGGTCCGGGGTGCGGTGTCGGGATCGCCCGCGGGGGGCGTACCCTGCTCGAACGGGGCTACGGCATGGCTGATCTGGCCAACGGCCGCCCGATCACTCCGACCACGATCCTCGAATCGGGCTCCGTCGCCAAGCAGTTCACCGCCGCCTCCATCATGACGCTGGTGGCCGACGGCAAGCTGAAGCTCGACGATGACGTTCGCACCTATATCCCCGAGCTGCCGAGCTACGGTCGCACGATGACCGTGCGCCATCTGCTCACGCACACGAGCGGGCTCCGCGAATGGAGCAACCTCGTACAGTGGCAGGGATGGCCACGCGGAACGCGCGCGCACACGCAATCGGATGCGTTTCATCTGATCACATCGCAGCGCGCGGTGAACTACCCGGTCGGCGATCACTATTCGTACACCAACTCCGGCTTCCTGCTGCTGCGCACGATCATCGAGCGCGTGAGCGGCCAGTCGTACATGGACTTCACGCGCGACCGGCTCTTCCGCCCCGTCGGGATGACCAACACGCAATGGCGCGATGATTACACGCGCCTCGTACCGGGTCTCGCGCAGGCGTATCGCCGAGCCGGCGACGGCTGGCATCTCGATATGCCGAACGACAACGTCGTCGCGGCCGGTGGCATGCTCACCACGGTCAGCGATTGGCTCCGCTGGAATCAGGCGCTCACCACCAAAGTGCTCGGCGCCGCCATCGTCGACTCGATGACGCGCCAGATGCGCCTCACCAACGGGCTCGAAATCCAGTACGCACTCGGCCTCATCGTCAGCCGCTACCGCGGCACGAAGCAAATTGCGCACTCGGGATCGACCGGCGGCTACAGCACGTATCTGGCGCGTTTCCCGGAGCTGAGCGATCTCTCGGTCGCGGTGCTGTGCAACTTTGCCGGGGCGAACGCTACGGCTTACACGTACGCCATCGTCGACGCGCTGGCGCCGCAGCTGGCGAAGCCCGCGACCCCGGACACCGTCGCACTCAATCTCGACGCGGCGCGCCCGTGGCTGGGTGTCTACGAGCATGACTGGTATCACACCACTACACGCCTCGATACCGCCGGCGGACAGCTGCGCCTCGGCACCACGCGCGTCCGCGCGCTTGCCGATGGCAGTTTTCAGGCGGGCACCCAGCGCTTCCGTCTCGCGGTAGACGCCAACGGCATGCGCACGATCCGACAGGCCACAACCGACGGCGATTCGCTCGCGTGGACGAAGCGCGCGGAACGCCGCTGGACGCCAACGACGGCGGAACTCGCGCTCTTTGCCGGCCGTTATCGATCGGATGAGGTTGGCACCACCTTCACGGTGTCGGTGCGTGACGGCAAGCTGATCCTCTCCCCGCGCGTCGGTATTGAGGATGTTCTGACCCCGACCTATCGCGATGCCTTCGACGGCACCGATGCCGTCTGGTTCACCCGCGACGCCAGGAGGCGGATCACTGCCATGCACTTCGGCTCGTCCCGTGCATGGGATTTCGTCCTGACGCGGGTGCCATGACGGGCTCGTTTGTCTTGTAGCACGTTGGTGTGGTTCCGCTGTCAACCAGCGTCGCTGGTCATCACTTGTTCATTCTTGCCGTTCTGTCATCGAAGGAGTTGCCATGGAGTTGTTCATGACTCGTTTCGTCCGTTACGCGGCGCTCGCCACCCTTCCCGCGCTAGCTCTGACCACCAGCTGCACGTTGCAGCGTTCGGCCCCAACCTATGCACGCGGGGCGAATACGCCCGCGATGCAGACGATGAGTGGCCCATCAGCCGATGATCACACCGCGCACATGCAGGCCGCCGATCTCGCCGCGCCGACCATCGGCGGTTTCGGCGCACAGGATATGTCGATCCCCGCCAGCAACAACGGCGCGCCGGAACGGCTCAAGGCCAGCAACCGCCACGCGGAGTGGGTGAAGATCGCGTGGGAGCCGGGGGCGAAGGATTCGCTGATGGCGTGGGTCGTATACCCGATGCAGAAGGACGCCAAGCAGAAGGCGCCGGTCGTCGTGGTGGTCCACGAGATCTTCGGGCTCAGCACGTGGGTGCGTGGCGTGGCCGATCAGGTGGCCGCTGACGGCTTCATCGCCATTGCGCCAGACTTCAACTCGCGCGTGCGTGGCGGGCCCAGCAACGTCGAACTGTCGGGCGACAGCGCGCGCAAGCTGATCGCTGGCGTGAATACGACGGAGCGGAACCGTGCGATCGTTGCAGCCGCGAACTACGCGATGATGCTACCGAGTGCCCAGCAGAAGTATGCCGTGATCGGCTACTGCTGGGGCGGCACCACGGTATTTGCCCACGCCGTGCATGGCGGCGTGAAGGGTTTTGTTGGTGGCGTGGCATTCTATGGCCTCCCGTACATGACAGGCGGGTCGCCGGCCACCGCAACGACTGCGGCGGTCCCGGCGCGCCCCGATACCGATTCTTTGGCGAAGATCACGAAGCCGGTGCTGCTGCTCAACGGCTCGAAAGACACGCGCATCGCCGTCGCGATGCCGGCACTCGACTCGATCATGAAGTCGATGAAGAAGGACTACGTCGGCATCAACTATGACGGCGCCGTCCACGGCTTCCTGCGCGCGCAGGCCGACCCGAAGACACAGCGCGATGAAGCGGAGGAAGCGGCCAACCTCAACGCGGCCAAAGATGGATGGCCGCGTACCGTGACCTTCCTGCGCAAGCAGCTGGGCGTGAAGTAAGCAAGGCGCCACAGTAAAGCGCCTGAAACGAGCGCTGCGCAGACCGATAGATGTGTCGGTCTGCGCAGCGCTTTTTCTTTGTAATCCCGCCGCTAATCCAACGCCTTCCCCTGCGTATTGGGAATCACGCTCCACGAGACGGCGGCCAGTAGATACGCCGCCCCGGCCACCGCAAAGGCCGTCTGGAACCCGCGCGTGGTCGCCAGTGAGCCCACCGTAAACGGCGCGGTCGCACTGGCGATGCGCCCGAGGTTGTAGGTAAAGCCCTGCGCCGACGCGCGGATGGCCGTGGGATACAGCTCGGCCGTCACCGCACCAAATCCGCTATAGAACCCGGTGCCGAAGAACGCCACAAAGGGCCCGAGCACCAGCAGCATCGTCGGATTCGACAGCGAGCCGTAGAGCGGCAGCAGCAGACTCGCCATCACGAGATAGACGACGTACACCATCTTGCGGCTCATGACGTCGGTGATGTAGCCGAACGACACGTAGCCGAGCCACATGCCGAGCTGCATGAACACCACCAGCGATGACATCGTCTCGGTGGAAAGACCGATCCCCCCCTGCGCGGGCGGGAGCGAAAGATACGCGGGGATCCAGCCATTCATCCCCCACCAGCCGAAGAGCGTGCAGGCGTTCATGAACGTCACGGCCGCCGTGCGCTTGAGCATCGGCCCGCGGAAGATGTCCCAGACGGAAGCACGAGCCCCCACCGCATCCCGCACACCACGTGAGGCCTGCAACGCGCGCCACCGCTCCGGCTCCTCCACGTTGCGGCGCACCCACACGGTGAACAGCGCCGGCAACAAGCCGACGAAGAACACCACGCGCCACCCGAAACGAGGGAGCAAGATCCCCACGGTCGTCGCCGCTGCGGCAAAGCCGATGGCCCACGCACTCTGCATCCACGCCAGCGCGCGACCACGCGAAGCCGCCGGCCAGGTCTCGGACACCAGCGCCGCACCACTCGCCCACTCGCCGCCCATCCCGAGCCCAAGCAGCGCGCGGAAGAGCGCAAACTGCCAGAACGTTTGCGACAGACCACACGCCGCCGTGAACACCGAGTAGAGCAGCACGCTCCCCATGAGCGCCTTCGTACGCCCAAAGCGATCGGCGATCCATCCGAAGATCAACCCACCCGCCGCACCGCCCAGCAGCGTGATCGACCCGAGGATCCCCGCCTGCGTCTTTGTTAGCCCCAACTCCGCGATGACCGCCGAGAGCGTGAGCGAAAAGAGCATCACATCGAAGGCGTCAAGCGCCCACCCGGCCGAGGCCGCAAAGTGCGCACGGCGGGCGGCGGGGGGCGCACTACGCCACCACCCCATCAGCCCGCCCTCGGATGTCGCGGTCATCGTCTGCACGGCCTCAACGTATCCTCCGGACGTTCATGTCGTGAGGGTTTGAAACCGTAACAGGCAGTATCCCCCGCAGTGGCCGTTTCCGTGCAGTGTCCGCGTCCGTCCGTGGCCGTCTGTGGTAATCCGTTCACGAGACGCCTGAAACGCACAACGCCCCCGGCCGAAACCGGGGGCGCTGCAGCTCCAAAAAACCGAGCGCTTCTCAGCGATTCGCCGTGTTGTCCAGGAACGGGCGGTTCGTGGCCGTCGTGCTCGTGACGGTCATGTCGCCGCGCGCGGTGATCGTGTAGACACGCCCCGCGCTGAAGGCCACGGCGGTTCGGGTGATGACCGTTGCCCCCGCGGCCGTCTTGGTCAACAGGTCGTACCCGCCAACCGGCACACCGACGAACGTGCCGCCAGCCTTGTAGGCAATAGGCGACCCGATGGCCTTTTCCTCCAGCGTGGTGGGATTGCGGGCCACCAGCTGCATCGGCACCGAGTTCGGGCTGGCGTTCACGAAACGGACGAGTGCCTGCGTGTAGTCCGGTTCAGTGGGGAAATTGTCTTCCACCACGAACCCTTCTACCAGCTTGGTCGCCGTGTTGTAAAACCCGCTCATGTACACCGAGTAGGCCTTGCCATCCGCCAGCGTGCCCGGAATGGCCGAAACCGCCAGGTCCTTATCGACCGTTGCCGCGATCTTTCCGGCGAACGTGTACTGGCCCGGCGGCAGGGCGCGGTAGAAACCGCCGCTCGCGGCAGACCCGTAGCCGACACCGACGGTCGACTCGACACCGGTGGTCGACGAGATCGCTGTGACCTTGTCCGCGTTGGCGTAGAAGTTCACCGCCGGCGCGTTGATCCCGAAGTTGAAGAACTTCACCCGGGCACCGGAGAGCGGCGCCGTAATGTCGTCGATCTGCGTGGCGTTCTTGTCGCACGCAGCAAGGGCGACGATTCCCAGAAGAAGGGCAAACTTACGCATGGGTTTCATCGTCCTTACGGTTGGGTGATCCAGAGCGGCTTCGTATGGAAGTCGAGCGCGAGCCCGCCGATCGCGTCCAGCGACGCGCGGTTCCATACGTATTCCGAGTTGAAACGTGCCCGGATGCGTTGCACGATCTTGCCGTTGTTGTCCGGGTACAGATTCGTCGGCGTCGAGAAGCCGGGGTAGACCTGATTTCCCGTCACCGGATCCCTGCCGGTGTAGTTGTAACGGCGCATGTCCGTCCACGTCTCCACGTGCCCCCACGCCCACTGGGCGATGTACTTCTGCGACATGATCTGCGTCAGCGTCAGGTTCGACGCCGTCGGAATGATCGCCGAGTTCGCGAGGAATGCGGCTTTCTCCGCCGGGGTGATCTGGGTTGGCGTCTGGCCTTCGTCGAGGTTTCGCGCGTTGACGAAATCGATGTGCGACGACACGCCCTTCGTGTACGCATCAAGCGCAACGGCCCGATTCCCACTGCGTAACGCCGCCTCCGCCTTGATGAATTGGAGCTGGCTGTACGTCATGATCGGGAATTTGGCCTTGTCCGCGAACAGATAGCGCGACGGCTGGCCCGCACCGAGCGTCCCGGCATAGCCGAAGAAGTTGTTCGGCAGCTGGGTGGTCGGCAGGCCGAGCGTCCCGGAGTTTGGATCCCACGCGCGGAACTGGCCATCAGGTGACGGCGAGAGCATGCGCGACAGCCGCGGATCGGGCGCACCTAATTGCGTCCCATCCAACAGCCCGAGGACGAAGCGGGTCTGGCGGTAGGAGTTGATGTTGCCGCGACGCGGGCCCCAGAAGTTGCCATCGGCGTTGTCCGCACTCGTGGCCGAGTACGGCATTAGCGCATCGTCAATGTTGCCGACGAATGCCTTGTCGATATTGTCGATGACATCCTGCGGCTTGTACGACGACTTGTTGGAGAAGTGGTTCAAGGTCATCGCCTTCAGCCCATAGGCGAACTTGAGCCACTTCGTCCGATCACCACCATAAATGCGATCATAACGGGCCAGGTACGACTGGCTCACCGCCCCATCATTGCGCTGCAGGTTCTTGATCGCCTCATCAAGCAGGCGGATCGTCTCCTGGTACGCATATTCCTGCGTGTCGTAGTCGAATTGGAAACGCGTCTGGTCGAAGGCCTGCTTGATGATCAGCTCGCCGTGGACGTCCGTGACCTTGAGCCACCCCCACGCCTTGATGGCGTAGCCGATACCCAACAGGTCCCAGCGCTCTTCGGCCTCGGCCTTCGTCATCAGATCGACGAGGTTCTGCCCGATGCTCCAATACACATCACGCCACAGCTGGCCGCCGTTATCGGAGGTCGGATCGTAACCCATACGGTCCCACGTACTGGGGGTAGCCGCCGAACCTGAGGGGAGCGTCCAGTTCTGCGTGTAGCGCCCGATGAAGCGGCCGTCAAACTGTTCCGAGGTCGCAACCCAATGCAGGATCGGCGGTAGGTACAGATTCGGCGAGACCGTTTGCGGCGCGTTCGGATTCTCGTTGACGTCCAGGAAGTTCTGACAGCCGGCGGCCAGCACGTGCGTGCTGGCCGCTGCCGCCGCGGTTGCCACGCGGCGCACAAGGCGAGGCATGGTCATGGTGCTTGAGGCGATAGAGGTGCGTAGGGTCATCATGGCTCAGTACCCCACGTTGATGCCGAAGGACAAACCGCGCGGCATCGGGAAGTTGCCGTAGTCGATACCGACGGCGCCCGAGCCACCCACAGCGGCGGTGTTGCCGTTCACGATCGGGTCGAGCCCCGAGTAGTTCGTGAAGAGCAGCAGGTCGGTGCCGCGCACGAAGGCGCTGGCATTGCGCGCCGCCATCAGCTTGCCCGGGAGCGGGAAGCGGACGGTGATGTCGCGGAGGCGCACCCAGTTGATGTTCCGCTCGATGAAGAATTCCTCGCTCATGCCCGTATAGAAGCCGGTCTGCACCGCCGGCACGACCACGATCCCGTTGCGGGTCGGCGCATCCGAGTTCTCCTTGCCATCACGGAGCACGCCCGGAATCACCCGCGGTCGCTCGCGATCGATCGTCTGCATCGAAAGGCCGGTAGCCGTCAGCAGATGCTGCGTGGCATTGAATACGTCGCCACCATTGCGGAAGTCCCACAGCATCGAGATCGACGCCTTCTTCCAGCGGACAATGTTCGTCACGCCCATCGTCCAGCGGGGCGTGCGATCGTAGCCCGCATCGATGAACGTCGTGCTGCGGATCGGGAGGCCCGTCGTCGGGTCAATGATCAGTTCGCGGTTCTTGTTGCGCAGGAAGAACGTCCCGGTCATCGAGCGGGTCGAAAGCCCAGGCGCAACGCCGTTGCGGATGTTGCCGTACAACCACGTGTCGGAGATGTACGATTCCGGCAGCGCGTTCGGCAGGGCCACCACTTCACCACGCGACTGATCATAGTTGGCGATCACTTCCCACGACTTGTCCTTGCCGCGGATCGGGAAACCGCGCGCCACGATTTCCACACCCTGATTGCGCGTCTTGGCGCCGTTCAGGTTGAAGAGGATGAAGCCGGTGCCGTACGATCCACGGATGTCGTTGACGATCTGGTCTTCCGTTTCCTTGCGGTACACCGTCGCGTCGAGCGACAGGCGGTCCTGGAACCACGAGAGTTCCACCCCGCCCTCACGCGACTTCGCGAACTCGGGCTTGAGGCCGAGGTTCGGACCGGTGAAGCCATAACCATAGCCACCACCCGTCGTCGTCTTCGACTCGAGCGACGGCCGGAAGGCGTACGGACGCGCATCCTTACCCACCTCGGCGTACGAGGCGCGGATCTTGGCCGTCATGAAGCGGCCAACCGACTCGAACGCATCGGAGAGGACGAAGGAACCGGACACCGAGGGATAGAAGAACGAGTTCCGCTCGATCGGAATCGTCGACGTCCAGTCATTACGGCCCGTCACGGTGAGGAACGCGTAGTCGTTGTAGCCGAGCTGGGCCTGTCCGAAGACCGACACGAGGCGACGCTGCGCCATGGTGGTGCGGGCGAAACGGGTCGGCAGATCGGTGTTGTTGATCGAGACGAAGTTCGGGTCGAGGAAATTGCGCCCGCTCTGCGCCTGCACCGTCGACTTCGAATCGGAGAGCGCATGGCCGACAAGGCCGCTCACCGCGAAGCCGCGCCCGACCTTCTGCTTGTTGACGTTGAAGATCGTCTGCGTGTTGATGTTGCGCGTCACGTCGACGGCAATATCGAGGATGCCATTGTTGGCAAAGCCCGTCGCGCTCTCCGGATGCCGGAGCACGAGATTTTCATTCGTGTAGTTGTCGGCGCCGATGTTCGTCTTGAGGGAGCCCCAGGAGAACGGCGTGATGGTCAGGCCGAGGTTCGGGAAGAAACGGGTCGTCTTCGCGTTGACCTGATTGTTGTTCACGCTGAAGTACGGATTGTCCGTCTCACCCGACTGCGACAGGTTCGTGATGCGGCGGCGCTGACCGGACGGCGAGAGGTAGTCCGACGCCTGATCCGTCTGCGGCCAGAGGAGCAGGCCAATGAGCGGACCACCGGCCCCCTTGATCGGCTGCTCGTTGTTCGACGTCATGAACAGCATCGACAGGTCGGTCTTCAGGTACTTCGTGACCTGCGCGCCGGACGCGCCCGTCAGGTTGAGGCGACGCAGCCCCGACGTCGGCACGACGCCGGCGTTGTCGTTCATGTTGCCGCTGATGCGATAGTTGATGCGCCCATCGCTCGTCGCGCCGCTGAACGTTAGCACATGCTGCTGCGACACCGCGGTCCGGAAGAAGCCGTCCACGTTGTTATACAGCTGGGTCCCCGGGGCGTACGGCGCACCGAAATATTGGAAGGAACCGAGGTTTGCACCCGTCTGCGACGTCGGCCCATACACACCCTGAATGTCGGGCTGCGTGCGCGTGTTGTCGAAGCGGAAGAAGTTGCTGTACTCGAAGCCGCCGGTGCCCGCCTTGCCACGCTTCGTCGTGATGACGATCGCGCCGTTCGCCGCGTCGATACCATAAAGCGCGGCGGCTTCCGGGCCCTTGAGGACCACGAGATCCTCGATGTCTTCCGGATTGATGTCGGCCGCGCGGTTCGTGAAGTCGAGGCCGCGATTGCTGAACGCCGTCGCCGAACCCGGCGCGTCGGACGCGAGCACGCCCGTCTTCAGCGTCTTGTTGTCGAGCGGCAGGCCGTCGACGATCATGAGCGGCTGATTGCTGCCGCTGATCGAGCTGACGCCGCGGATGGTGATCGAGGATGACGACCCCGGCACACCCGAGGAGCTCGTCACTTCGACACCAGCCACACGGCCGGCCAGCGCGTTGATGAAGTTCTCGCGGCCGGTCTGCGCGAGCTCCGGGCCGGACACGGTCTGCTGCGCGCTCCCGAGGCTGCGCTTGAGCGCCGTCTGACCGAGCGCCGTCACGACCATGGCGTCGAGATTGGCGGCCGCCTTCTCGAGCATCAGCGTGATGTTGTCGGCCGCCCCCACCGTCCGCTCCTGCGGCACATAGCCGATCAGGCGGAATTGGAGGATCTGGCCCGCGGCGACGCGAATGGAATAGTCGCCGTTCATGTTCGTCTGGGCGCGCTGGGTGGTTCCCTTGACCACGACCGACACACCGGAGAGCGGGACCGCGCCATCGCGCGTCACCTTACCGGTTACGGTCTTCTCCTGCGCCATGAGCGGCGCAGCGGATAGCAGGAACCCCATCAGCACGGCGAAGATGCGTGTCTTCATCGGTGTGAAGCTGAGTGGAGGAGTGGGTGTAACCCGTGGAGCCTAGTAGCCGCCAATGGGGCTGTCAATTTTTTGGCCCCCGCGAGAGCGCCCCCTAGCCGTGACGCCCGGTCGCTGGCAGCATTGCAGGATGTCTGACACCGCCGCTTCGGTTCGCCATCCCCTGCCGCTTCCGGCGCCGCCGCCGCGCCTCCCGCACCGCGTCCTGGTTACGGGTGGCGCCGGCTTCATCGGCAGCGCCTGCGTCTGGGCACTCAACCAGCTAGGCATAGAGCGGATTGTTATTGCCGATCGACTTGGTCGGGATGACAAGTGGCGCAATCTCGCGGCGGTCCGGTTCGACGACTACCTCGAAGCGGACGATCTCTTCCCGATGCTCGAACCGGGGCGCCTGGGCACCTTCGACCTCGTCCTGCACCTCGGAGCCTGTTCGGCGACCACCGAGCAGGACGCCTCCTTCCTCGCCCGCAACAACTTCGAGTTCACCAAACGGCTCGGCCACTGGGCGCTGGGACGTGAGGTGCGCTTCGTCTACGCGTCCAGTGCCGCCACCTACGGCGACGGCAGTGCGGGGATGGACGACGCCGATGACACGCCGGACGCGCTGGCGCGCCTGCGCCCGCTCAACGCCTACGGCTATTCGAAACTGCTCTACGACCAGTACGCGGCGCGCGCGGGCATCCTGCCGCACATCGTGGGACTCAAGTACTTCAACATCTTTGGCCCGAACGAAGCCCATAAGGGCGAGATGCGATCGCTCGTGCACAAGGCGTTCGGGCAGATCACCGAAACCGGGTCGGTCCGCCTCTTCCGCTCCCATCGCCCCGACTACCGCGACGGCGAGCAGCGCCGAGACTTCCTCTATATTAAGGATGCGGTCGCGATGACGCTGCATCTGGCCATGTCCCCGAGCGCCGGTGGGCTCTACAACATTGGCAGCGGCGAGGCCAACACGTGGCTCCAGCTCACCGATGCGCTGTTCGCCGCACTGGACCGTACCCCGTCGATCGACTTCATCGACATGCCGGAGTCGATCCGCGAGCGGTATCAGTACCACACGCAGGCCACCATCGCGAAGCTGCGGGCGGCCGGGTACGCCGCGCCGGTCACGCCACTGCGTGAGGCGGTCGCCGACTATGTGCGCGGCTATCTGCAGGGGGATCGTCGGCTCGGTGATTGAACGCCGAGCATCGACGGCGATCGCGCTGCTGGCGGCGCTGACCTGCGGCGCCTGCGCACCGGACGAGCGGCGCGCGACGCCATCAGCCCCGTCGGCGACGCTGCGATGGGGCGGCGACGCCGAGGGGGGCGCACCCTTCGTGGAAGCGGATGCTGCCGACCCCGCCGTCGTACGCGGATTCGATGTCGATATCGCCACGCTCCTCGCAGGCGATCTCGGTCGCAGCCCGGCGTTCACCCAGGTCGCGTGGGCCTCGATCGAACAATCGGTAGGACGCGGCGATGTGGACCTCGGCATGTCGGGGCTCGAAGACCGCCCGGAATTGCGGGCGCGATATGCGGTCACCCTCCCATACTTCGCCTTCCGCGAAGTGCTCGCCGTGCGAACCGTGGACAGCGCGCGATTTCGCACCCTCGATGACCTGCGCAGCCGGCGGGTCGGCACCCTCGGGGCCACGATGGCCTACCGAATCCTGCGCGACGCGGAGCGCACACAGAAGCTGATCCCGGTGTCGTACGATGATGACGTGCATCCGTACACCGATCTCGTGGATGGTCGCGTCGATGCCGTCCTGCTCGATCATGTGATCGCGGAACGCGCGTTGCGCCGCATCCCCAGCGGCTTCGTGATTCAGCCGGCGACGATTGCGACAGGCGGCTACGTCGCCGTGCTGGCTCCCGGGCAGGCCGCGTTGCGCGACTCGATCGATCGGATCCTGCGCACGCGCATGGCTGATGGGAGCCTGGAGCGGATTTTCCGGACGTGGGGCGTATGGGATAGCACGCAGGTGGTGCATCAGGCGCAAATCCTGAAGGCGCCGATCACATCGACCGAATCCGAGACAGTACGTGCCACCGCGGCACCGTGGACGGCGTATCTCCCCGCCCTGTTGCGCGGCGCGCTCATCACCCTCGCCATCTCCATCGCCGCGATGGGGCTGGCCGTGGCCTTGGGCACCGGTATCGCCGCGGGGCGCGTGTACGGCAGCGCGCCAGTACGCTGGCTCCTGACCGGTTACGTGGAAGTGATGCGCGGGACCCCGGTGCTGCTGCAGCTGTTCGTCTTGTACTACGGGCTGAGCGCCGTGATCCGCCTCCCTGCGCTGCTCGCGGCCATCCTCGGTCTCGGGCTCAATTACGCGGCGTACGAATCGGAGATCTACCGCAGCGCGCTGCAGGCCGTGTCACGGACGCAGCTCGAGGCCGCCCGCACGCTCGGCCTTAACGAGTGGCAGATCTTCCGCCTCGTGCGCGGGCCCCAGGCGATGCGTGTCGCGCTCGCCCCGATGACGAATGACTTCGTCGCGCTGCTCAAGGATTCGTCACTCGTCTCCGTGATCACGGTGGTGGAGCTCACCAAGCAGACTGCCATCTACGCCACGAACGTCGGCAGCTGGCTCATCCCTGGCGTGCTGTGCGCCCTGCTCTATCTCGCGTTGTCGCTTCCGCTCTCGCACATGGCGCGCCGCATCGAAGCGCGGTGGGGAACACCATGAGTCGTACGAGCGACGCACCCGCGCTGCACGTCGAGGCGCTGCATCTGGCGCGTGCGCATCGTGCCGTCTTGCAGGGGGTGTCGCTGACCGTGCACCCCGGCACCGTATCGGTCCTTGTTGGCACCTCCGGCGCCGGCAAGAGCACGCTGCTGCGCACGATCGTCGCCCTCGAGCCGTTTGATCGCGGTCGCATTCAGTTGGGCCCCTGCCTCATCGAACCGGGTCCAGTGCCGCCGGAATCGCAGCTGCGTGCGCTGCGACGACGGGTGGGAATGGTGTTCCAGCAGCATGCGCTGTTCACGCATCTCACCGTGCGCGAGAACGTGACACTCGCCCCGATCCATGTACTCGGCGCGGTCGCGCCGCACGCTGCGACCATTGCGGACGCATTGCTGGCCTCACTCGGCGTCGCGCATCGGGGTGATGCCTACCCGAGTCAGATATCCGGCGGCGAGGCGCAACGCGTCGCGATCGCGCGCGCCCTCGCGGTCGATCCACCGCTGCTCCTGATGGATGAGCCGACCGCCGCATTGGACCCGGCGCGGCGCGGCGCATTGGCCGACTCGCTCCGCACACTGGCCTCGCAGGGTCGCGCACTGCTGATCACGACACACGACGTCGAATTCGCGCGTGCGGTCGCCGACGTAGTCTCGGTCCTCGACGGGGGCCTCGTGGTGGACCAGGGCGCGCCCGCTGAGGTGCTACCGCGTTATCTCGCGCGCATGGCGTCGAGTCTGGTATGATACAGCGGCACAAAGAGTGCACCGTCTCGTTCGCAACCTGAGCCCGTTATGCGGAGAGTCGCCATGCAACCTGCGGCATCAGCAGTTCGTCGCCTCGGGCGTGCCCTCCTCACGCTGCTGTTGGCCATCGGCGCGAGTGCCTGCTTCAAGGGGCAGCCCGCTATCGGCACCAGCGACGAGCGGGTCGTGCTCATGGTGAGCAATCGCGGCTACTTCGACATCAACATCTATGCGGTACGCTCGACTGTGGTCTCCGGACGACGGATCGGAACGGTCACCGGCAATACCACCACAACGCTGTTCATCCCCGCCACAGAGCTGCAGCCGGGTGGCCAGCTGGCGCTGTTGGTGCGAGCGATCGGGTCACGCAGCAGCTGGATGAGCCCATTGGTCGCGGTCGGGCCGGGGGTGGTGGCGCGCCTTGATGTCTACGCCACCAACGCCGGGGATCTGAGTCAGAGCCAGCTGTTCACGCAGCCGGCCGTCCGTCCTGACACCAGCGATAGCACCAGCGACCGCTCCCACCTCACCGACGACGCGATGCGCCCCACGCGGCGGTAATCGCCTGGCCGATGCGGCCAATCACGGCGTTGCCTTCGCTGTCGGTCCAATAGGACGTGTCGACGTTGTCCTTCGTCAGGACGCACGCAATCACGCGCGCGGGCAGCCAGAGGACGCCGCAATCGGTCCGCGACTGATCCACGTCCCCCGTTTTGTGTGCGGCCCGCACCCCGTAATTGAAGCGTAGCAGCTTGGTATCGTCCTCGTTCCGACGCAGGATCTCGAGCATCGTGGAATCGGCGCGCGGGCTGACGGCCCGTCCCTCCACGAGACGCTGGAAAAGGGCGGCCATCTCATTCGGGGTCGTCACCCCTAGCCCGTATTTGGCTGAACTGTCGGGGGCGACACTGGCGATGCGCGTCATCGACCCGGAATGCACCTTGGTGTGCGGCAGACCAAGCGCCTCCATTTTTTGCCACACCCGCCGGATCTTGATCCGATCGAGGAGCAGGTTGGTCGCGGTGTTGTCGCTCAGGGTCGTCATCAGCCACGCGACATCCCACAGGCGCAGCGTGAGCGGGGTGCGCAGGTACTGGAGCTGCCCAGCCCCACCCACCTTGTCGATGTCGGTCAGGACGATCGGGTCATCCAGCGTCAGCTGGCGCTGCTCTGCCAGATCAAAGAGCGTCACGAGCACCGGCACCTTGATCAGCGACGCCGTGGAGAAGGTCTCATCCCCCCGTCGCTCGAGATGCTCGCCCGTCTCGAGGTTCGTGATGGAATAGCCGACCGTCCCCCGATGCGCATCGGCGAGAGAGTCGATTGTCCGGCGCATTTGCGCCAACAGCGCCGGATTGGCGACGAATCGAGGCGCCGCGGAAGGGGTCGCCGTGCTCTGGGCCTCAGACCGGCGGGGGGCACCCACCGCTACAACTAGTGCCAAAATGGCACTCAGGAAAATGGAAACGGTTCGCATGGACCGAAGTTGTCACCCAATCCATGAAAATGTGATGAAGGCGGCGCTCCAGCGGTGCGGATGAGCGCTTGTGGTGGTACTGTAAAGCGCTGGGTCACCGCCCATTCGGTCACCGGTCCCCCAACTTTTTCAGAACGCGTGTCTTCCGTGACTTCTTCGCCGGCCACTGCGGCCGCTCCCGCCAGCCCCGTGTGGCCGCTCCCCCGCATCATCCAAGGGGGCATGGGCATCGGGGTCTCGAACTGGCGCCTCGCCAACGCCGTCTCCCGTCTGGGACAGCTCGGCGTCGTCTCCGGCACCGTCATCGACACCGTCATGGTTCGGCGGCTTCAGGATGGCGATCCGGGTGGACATGTCCGTCGGGCCCTGGCCCACTTCCCGATTCCGGGGGTCGCCGAGGAGCTAGTCAAGAAGTACTTCCTCCCCGAGGGCCGAGGCCCGGAGTCGCCCTATCAGCTCCTGCCGATGTACCGCCAGACGGTCTCGGCGGCGCGGCAACGCATCACCGTCGCTGCCTCCTTTGTGGAGACGTGGCTGGCGCGTGAGGGGCATGACAACCCGGTCGGCATGAACCTGCTGACCAAGGTGCAGATGCCGAATCTCCCCACGCTCTATGGGGCGATGCTGGCTGGCGTCGCCTGTGTCATCATGGGGGCCGGTATCCC
>JBDKIJ010000008.1:0-6263 GCA_039797155.1 Gemmatimonadota bacterium
CCGCCAGATAGGGTGCAGATGCTTCTGCGCCGCCCGACCACCCAGAAGATGACGCCCTGTTGGCGCAGCTTCCGAGCGCTCGATCCCGTCAGAATGAATTGCTGCCCCGCCTCGCGCTCGATCAGCAGGTGTACCACCTCCAGCACGGCCGCAGCTTTGCACTTCATCAATGATGACCTGGGGCTTCTCCCGGTTGCCGTCCACGAGTTCGGTCAGGCGCGCTGGCCGGGCGGAAAGCAGCCGCAGCGTTTCCGGGTCCAGCAAGTCGATCCGCAGCGCCCGGGGATAATGGTGGGTGGACCAGAGCGTTTTGCCCGTGCCGCGCGGCCCCAGCAGGAAAAAATGATCCCGACCCGGCGTGAAGATTCGCGGAATGAATGCCATTCTGAGTCGCAGAATGGCGGAATAGATGCCGATTTCAAGGGCCTTATCGATCACATCCGTCGGCAATTGGCATTCCCCGGGACTTGCTCAGGGTGCCGCGCCCCCCCGTGGCCGGCCTTTCTGCGTCGGATTGCGACCTGATTCACATTGAGTCATTGGCCGGCAATCGGAACAGAATGTCGCGACATAGCTTGGGCAGTCGCATCCCTACTTCAGTTCGATTCGGGCGCATCGCCGATGAAAGAGGCGGCGGGCGCTCCCGTGGTTGACCAAGGACAAGTGCCACGAGGAGGGCAAGGCACTGGGATGTTCAGTCAGATGTAGGCCATCTTCGCTCCTGTAACGAGGGAGGGTTCGTAACCGAGAAGCTACTCAACGCGTTTTTCGCACTTTCGGCACGAGGCATTCGCGAGGCTATGGTTGGCCCGTGGGTTCACCTTACTCGCATTGACTTTGCCCGTCTTGTCGGCTTTGCTCGCAAGGTGATCGTTTTGCGAAACAGGCTGCTTGTCGTCTTGCTCCTCGCGATTTGGTTCGCGGCGACACAGCATTGCGGATTGGAGAATCTTGGCCTTTTCGCGGCTAACGCGGAGAAAACGACCGGCTCGAGTTGCTGCAAGGGCAACGATGATTCTTGCACGCGGGACGGTTGCGACACGGTCGAAAGCGGCAGCTACAAGCCCGACCGCGACCTCAAGCTGGCCACGCCGCAGTTCGTCGCGTGCGCATGTCAGATTTGCCTGAAAGCAATCCTTCCGCTGGAGCCCCCGGATGGGAATGTGCTGCGCCGGGATTTCGAGCGCTCCGATGCTGGGGCGCCTACGTGGCATTTTGTGCAGAGAGCGGCGCTGCCTGCGCGCGCCCCTTCGTTGAGTCTGGCCTGATCGGTCCCTGCGCGGACTGACGGGCGAACGTTTCGTATGACGCCTCCGGCGTCGTGTCTTTCGGGCCATCGCGTGCCCGCATGTTCGTGTTCCCGCCTACTCAATGAAATCTTTCCGCACTTTTCTCCTTCTTACCGCCAGCTCGTTCACGTTCCTCCAAGGCGCGGAACCCGCGGCTGCTCCCGCCAGCGTTTCAGCCGCCATGCTCGTGGCCGAGATCGCGGCCAACAATCCCGAGTTGAAGTTCTACGACGCCGAGATCGCCACGGCGAAAGCCCGCGGTCGCGGTGCCTCGGCGCTGAGCGATCCCGAGTTGTCGGTCGAGCTCGGCCGTAAGCGCGTGAAGGACGTGACCGGCATGCTCGCCGGTGAAGGCACGGCGTGGTCCGTGTCCGTGACGCAGACTTTCGAATGGCCGGGCCGCCTCGCCCTCCGGAAAGCCATCGCCAACTCCAATGTCCAGCTCGCCGAACTCGGACTCGCGCGATTTCGCCATGCGCTCGAGTCCCGCGCGCGGACGCTCGCCTACGGACTGCACGCCGCGAATGCGAAGGCTGGCGCCGTCCGCGAAGTCGCGGACCGCTTCACCGCGTTGAAGGAAACCTACCTCGCCCGGGAGCCGGCTGGCATTACACCCCAGCTTGAAACGCGCGTCATAGAAGCCAGCGAACTCGCGCTGCAACGGCGCGCGACGGAGGCCGAGTTGGAACTGCAAGCCGCGTTGCTTGAACTCAACCAGCTCCGCGGCGCCGCGCCCGATGCACCGCTCCGGGTGGACGCGCCCGAGATGAAATTTGGCGAGGCGCCCACGCCGCAAGCGCTGCTCACGGCCGCGCGGGAGAACAACTTCGACTTCAAGATGCGGCGCGCCGAGGTGGAGCAGCAGGGCTTCGAAGTCCGGCTGGCCCGGAACGAGCGCTATCCCGCGATCAGCGTCAGCCCCTACTACTCCCAGGAGAAGGCGGGCGAGCGCGAGTCCACGGTCGGCGTGGGCCTGAGCATTCCGCTGCCGGTGTCCGGCCGGACGCGAAACGGCGTCGATGTGGCTGAAGCCCGCCGCCGCCAAGCGGAAGCGGCGATGATTGTCGCGCAGCGTGAGCTTGAACGCGAAGTGCTGCTGGCCGCGCAGGCGTTCATGATCAAGTCCGCGGAGGCGCGCAAGTGGGCGCCGGATTCGGCGCGCAAATTCCGCGAATCAGCCGAACTCGCGGATCGCCACTTTCGCCTGGGTGCGGTGCCAATCGCCACCTACGTCGAACTCCAGAACAGCTATCTCGACGCCGTCGAGGCGCTCCTCGCCACCCAGCGCGAGGCGCTGGAAGCCGGCCTCAAGCTCCAGCAATTGACCGGGGTGGATCTCAAACCGTCGGAGGTGGCGCGATGAACACGTCCATGCCCAGCGCACTCCGGCCGCACTACCGCCGCGAACTCGAAGCGGCCCGTCAGGAATTCGCCGCGCGCAACTACGTCGCTTGCTGGCGGCACCTCGAACGAGCGCACATCATCGGCCAGCCCTATCCGGTGCCCCACACCGCCGTTCACCTGCGGATGCTCTGGTTTGGGATTCGCCTGAAAAACCTCCGGGAGATCGCGGGCCAGATTCCACGTCTGATCTTCGGCGGCGTGAAATCGTTCGTGGGCCGAATTCCCGTCGGCAACACGGGCGGCGCCGACGTCTCGGCGCTGCAGCCCATGCCGATTCCCGCGGACCTCGCGGCTATCATCGCCTCGGCCCGTCGCACACCTCCAAACGCACTTTACCAATGAAAACGATCCTCGTCCTCCTCTCTGTCTTCACCGCTGCCGTCCTCTCCGGCTGCAACCGCTCCGTCGCTGAAACCGCCCACCACGAGCACACGCCCGCGGCCACCTACAAGGAAGGCCACGGCCTGAAGCTGTCGGAACGCGGCGCGCAATTCGTCGCGCTCAAGACCGCCGACGTCGGCGCGCGCACGGTGGGCACCGCGGCGAACGTCGCGGCGATTCCCGCGGATGCGCTGCTCCGCACCGTCAAAGGCGACTTTGTCTACGTCGCCAACGGCGAATGGCTCCTGCGCACCGCGATCAAAGTGGGTGCGACCGTCGACGGCTGGCTCGAAATCGCGGAAGGCCTCTACGAAGGCGACAAGATCGTCGTGAGCGGCACCAAGGCGCTGTGGCTCGCCGAAGTGCAGGCCGTCAACGGAGGCGTGGGCTGCGCTCACGGCCATTGATGCTAGAACGGCTCATCGAGTTTTCCCTGCGTCGTCGCGCCCTGATCGCGTTTGCCGCGGTCGTGCTCGCGGCGGTCGGGGTCTGGTCGGCCTTCCGCGTCCCCATCGACGCGGTGCCGGACATCACGAACCCGCAGGTGCAGATCAACACCGCGGTCGGCGCGCTCGCGCCCGAGGAGATCGAGACGCTCATCACGGTTCCAATCGAAATCGAGATGGCCGGCCTCCCCGACATGGTGGAGCTGCGCTCGCTTTCGAAGTTCGGCCTTTCCCAGGTGACGATGACGTTCAAGGACGACGTCGATATCTACCGGCTGCGCCAACTCGTCGGCGAGCGACTCTCGCACGCGCGCGACCGCTTGCCGGCCAATATCTCGCCGGTGCTCGCCCCCATCAGCACCGGTCTCGGCGAAATCGTCTACTACACGCTGCGGTATCGCGAAGACGCGCCGAACAAACCGAAGGAACGTGCGGACCAGTTGCGCGAGCTGCGGATTCTGCACGATACCATGGTGAAACCGCTCCTGCGCACGACGCCGGGTGTGGCGGAGGTGAATGCGATCGGCGGTTACGAGAGACAGTTCGTCGTCGAGCCGGACCCTGCGAAGCTCGCCGCCTCGGGCGTCAGCTTCGCGCAGCTCGTGCAGGTTTTGCGCAGCAGCACGGAGAACGCCGGCGGTGGCATCATCGAAATCGGCGGGGAGGCCGTATCGGTGCGTGCCGACACGCGAGTGAAAACGCTCGAAGAGATCGCTTCGCTGCCGGTGAAATTTCCGGGCGCAGCCGAGCCGCTGCTGGTGCGGGATCTTGCCTCTGTCGGGATCGGGTCGGCCGTTCGCACCGGCAACTCGACCGAGAATGGCGAGGACACCGTGACGGGCGCGGTGATCATGCTGGTGAACGAGAACGGCCGCGTCGTGGCGCAGACGGCCGTGAACAAGCTGAAGGAGATACAAGCGAAGCTGCCGCCTGGGGTGGAGCTTCGCACCGTCTACGACCGCTCGGACCTCGTAAACGCGACGATCAAGACCGTGGAGACGAACCTGCTCGAAGGCGCAGTGCTCGTGGCCGCGATTCTCTTCGCGTTCCTCGGCAACTGGCGCGCGGCGATCATCGTGACCCTCGCGATCCCGCTTTCATTTCTCTTCATGCTCACCGGCATGGCGGAGGGCCGGATCAGCGCGAACCTGATGAGCCTCGGCGCAATCGATTTCGGGCTCATCGTCGACGGCGCGATTGTGATGGTGGAAAACATCCTTCGCCACGTCGCCGAAAAACAGCACCACCTCGGCCGGCCGCTCACCCCCTCCGAACGGCTGGCGGAAGTCCGCATCTCGGCCCGCGAAGTCGCGCGCCCGATGTTTTTCGGCGTGCTGATAATCACGCTCGTCTACGTGCCGATTCTCGCGCTTGGCGGCATCGAAGGGAAAATGTTCAAGCCGATGGCGATCGCGGTTATGCTCGCAATCGGCGGCGCGCTCGCCCTCGCGCTCACGCTCATGCCGGCGCTTTGCTCCTGGTTTCTCGCGGGCAAGATCAGCGAATCGGACGGCTGGCTCGTGCGCGTCACCAAGGCGGTTTACCGGCCGCTCCTCGCCGGTGCGTTCCGGCTCCGCTGGCTCGTGGTGCTGGCCGCGGTCGTGCTGTTTGCCGGCGCAGGCTGGCTGTTCAGCCGCCTCGGCGCCGAATTCATCCCGCAGCTGGATGAGGGCTCGATCTCGATCCAAATGATCCGCGGCACGAGTATCGGACTCGACGCGTCGAGCGAACTGCAGCGGCGGTCCGAGAAACTCCTCCTCGAAAAGTTCCCGGAGGTGACGCATCTCTTCGCCCGCATCGGCACGGCGGAAATCGCCACGGACCCGATGGGGCCGAACGTCGCCGACACCTACGTTTCGTTGAAGCCGCGGGAGCAGTGGCGCAAAGTCGATGGAGCGACCATCACCAAGGCTCAGCTGGTCGAGCTGATGCAGGAGGAACTGGTAGCGAACGTTCCCGGGCAGACCTACCTTTTCACTCAACCGATCCAGCTTCGCTTCAACGAAATCATGGCCGGCGCCCGCGCCGATCTTTCGCTGAAAATCTTTGGCGACGACTTCGCCGAGCTCGAAAGACTGGCGACGGAAGCCCGCACCGTGCTCCAGACCGTTCCCGGCGGAGGTGACGTAGAATTCGAAGCGTTGGGCCGCGTTTCCATGCTCGAAATCACGCCGAAGCGTGACGCGCTCCGGCGCCTGAATCTCCACGCCGACGAAATCAACACGACCGTGGCGACCGCCCTAGCCGGCGAAGAAGCCGGCAGCATCGTCGAAGGCAACCGCCGCACCGATGTTGTGGTTCGGCTCGCGGAGAACCGCCGCCTCGACCTGGCCGCGATTCGCGAGCTGCCGGTGATCACCGATCAATTCGTGCAAGTGCCGCTCAGCCGAATCGCTGATGTGGCCGTCGCCGATCGCGTGGTGACGATCACGCGCGAGGACACGCGGCGCCGTGTCGCCATCCTGATCAACGTCCGTGGCCGGGATACAGAGGGCTACGTCAACGAAGCGGCGGGGAAATTGCGCACGCAGCTAAAACTACCGCCGGGATATTACTACGAGTTCGGCGGCCAGTTCGAGAACCTGCAAGCCGCACGCGCGCGCCTAGCCGTCGTGGTCCCGGCGGCCTTGGTGCTGATCCTGGTGCTCATCTACGCCAGCTTTGGCAGCGCCCGACAGGCGGCGTTGGTGTTCCTTTGTGTGCCGCTCGCCGCCACCGGTGGCGTCGCCGCGCTTTGGCTGCG
>JBDKIJ010000009.1:0-5261 GCA_039797155.1 Gemmatimonadota bacterium
TGGCGATTCGCTGTATTTCCTCATCGGCGCCCTGGCGCTTTTCGGTGCGGTCTCCGTTGCACGACTCTCCCCGCTACGGGCACAGGATCGGCTGATCCGACTCGAAGAACAGCTGCGCTTCGCACGTCTTCTCCCCGCCGAGCTCGCCGCGAAAGCCGAGGCGACATTCTCGCCGCGTCACTACATCGCGTTGCGTTTTGCCAGCGACGGCGAGTTGGAGTCGCTGGTGCGTGAGGTGATCGCCTCGCCGGAGATGAAGGGCAAGGAGATCAAGCAGAAAATCAAGAACTGGCGCGGGGATTATTTCCGCGTGTGATGTCGGCTGAGCCGAACAGCTGAACCGGGAGCCCGCCGTTCTCCGTGGAGAACAGCGGGCGCATCCCGCCGCCGAGTTGCGCCAGCAACCGACGGTCGTTCGGCATCAACAGCCCCAGCTTCCACCCGGCGCCCCCCTCCGCCATCACCTGACCCAATCGGGCGAACAATCCACGGAGATCGGCGCCATCGCTCACCCGCAATCCATACGGCGGATTCGTCAGCAGCCACCCTGACGCACCGATCGACGACAAGAGCGTATCCGACAGCGCACGCCGGACCACGGTGATATCACCGAGCACACCGGCCCGTTCGGCGTTCGCGAGGGTCGCCCGCACCGCACCCTCGTCACGATCGCTCAACACAATCGGCACCGACAGCGACGGGCGCGCCATCGCGCGCGCCAGCGCCCGCACCTCCTCGAACTGCGCAGTCGGTGCGCTCGGCCACTGCTCCATCGCAAATCGGCGATGCACCCCGGGTGCCATCCGACGAGCGCGGAGCGCCGCCTCGATGCCGATGGTCCCCGAGCCGCAGAACGGATCCACCAGCGGCTCGCTGCCATCCCATCCAACACCGGCCAGCATCGACGCTGCCAGCGTTTCACGCAGCGGGGCCTTCGCCACCGCCTGACGCCATCCTCGACGATGCAGCATCCCCGTCGCATCCGCGCTGATCGTGCAGCGATCATGATCGAAGCGCACCACGATCAGCTGCGGCGACTCGGTGTTCTCACTATCGTCGTCAGCCGCTGCATCTACGCGAACACCGGAGACAGCGCCAGCGATGCCGCGAGCGATCCGCTCGGCCACCGCATCGGAGTGGTACAGGCGCGATTTCCGACAGGTGACGCGCAGGGAGACGGCGGCATTGGGTGCGATGACCCGCGACCAGTCGACACGCGTCGCCTGCTTCTCGAGCGTGGCAAAGTCTCGCGCCGTGAACTCCCGAAGTCGGAGCAGAACACGCGAGGCACATCGTGTCCAGCACGCAAGCGTGAAGAGTTCTCGGGTGGTGAGTGACAGCGACACGCCCACCGCGGAGACGTCCGTTGGAGCCAAACCGAGGTCGGTGCACTCGGCGGCAATCAGCGGAGCGAGACCGGGGGCCGCTACCGCAAAAACGTCATGCCGGATCGGGGCGGAAGACTCCGCGCGCACTGGTGGCGCAGGGTCCCGGCGCGGCGTTGGGCCGCGCGAACGGGACGACTCAGGGTGAGGCGATTTCGCCCGCGCCCTCACGTTGCGCTCGGCGACGGCGTCCCACGTACGGTTCCCGCGCACCGCGAGCCACAAGCAACGACCAGAACTCCTCCGATTCGATGGGGGGGGCAAAGAGATAACCCTGCCCGAGGGCGCAGCCCAGATCGAGGAGACGCCCACGCTGCGCCTCGGTTTCGATCCCTTCGGCCACGGTATCCAGATGGAGCGTGTCACCCAACGCCACGATCGCGCGGGCCAGCACGGCACCATCTTCCCCGGTATGCACCGAATCTACGAAGGACTTGTCGATTTTGAGAATGTCGATCGGATAGCGCTGCAGATAGGCCAGCGAGGAATAGCCGGTCCCGAAGTCATCGATGGCCAGGGAAACACCCAGTCCCCGAAGCGCCAGCAGACGCGTCATCGAGACATCGGTGTTCTGCATGAGCATGCTTTCGGTGATCTCAAGGGTCAGCTGTGACGGCGACAGCCCCGAATCCTCAAGCGCCGCCCGCACGTCATCGACGATCCCGGGATCCTGTAGCTGGCGTCCCGAGAGATTCACCGTAATGCGCACCGGCTGACCGCGGTCCCGAGACCAGCGCTTGGCCTCACGGCACGCTCGGCGCAGCACCCAGCGACCAATCGGGACGATGAGCCCCGTTTCCTCCGCGATCGGGATGAACGCACCCGGTGGGACCATCCCGCGATCGCGGCACATCCAGCGTACGAGCGCCTCGGCGCCGATCACATCACCCGTCGCCAGCTGGACGATCGGCTGATACAGGAGGAAGAACTCCTCGCGATCGATCGCGCGCCGCAGATCTGCCTCCACGACCAGACGCTGCAGGGCAGCTGCGTGCATCTCCGGCTCGAACAACACGTGCTGCCCCTTGCCACGATTCTTCGCCACGTACATGGCGACATCGGCGTTGCGCACGAGTTCGTCCGAGGAGGTCCCATGCGCCGATCGGGCGATACCGATGCTGGCGTTGACGAAGACTTCCTTGCCACTGAGCTGAAATGGGCGCGTCAGCGCCGTGCCGATGCGCTCCGCGACCATCAGCACCTCGTCAACCGTGTCCGTCTGCTCGAGTAGAACCGCGAACTCGTCGCCGCCCAAGCGCGCGATCAGGTCACTCGCGCGCACGCAGGAAGCCAAACGCCGCGCCGCTTCGACGAGCAGGCGATCACCGGCCGCATGCCCCAACGAGTCGTTGACCGTCTTGAAGTTGTCGAGGTCGAGGAAGAGCACCGTGACGGCCTGCCCCTGGCGCACCGACCGCGAAATGGCATGACCGACCTGATACAGGAACAGCGAGCGGTTCGCGAGATCCGTGAGGGAATCGTGAAACGCCTGATGCATGTACTGCTGCTTGATGACGCTCTGCTCGGTCACATCTCGCGAATTCAGGACGAGCCCGCGTACCATCGGCTCGCGCAGCAGATTGGTCCCGACGTTGTCCACCGTGAGCCATGACCCATTCGCATGCAGCAGGCGCCATTCGCGCTTGAGCGTGCTCCCCGACATGCTGTCAGTCCGCGACACGATGCGCGACAGCTCCTCGAGGAAGCTCTGGAATCCCGGCGCGTCCTCCGGATGCACGAGCGTGCCCAGCGCGGTCCCCACCAGTTTTTCGGCAGTATGGCCGAAGACCGCTTCTGCCGCCGGCGAGGCAAACCCGATCGTGCCGTCAGGGTCGACGATCAGAATCACGTCGCTCGAATGCTGGACCAGTGCACGGAAGCGGGCCTCGTTCTGACGCGCCGTAGATTCCGCCAGCAGCGTCACGGCCTCCCGTGATGCCACGAACTGCCGAGCGAAAGCCAGCGTCGTCAGCGCCATCACGCCCATCGATAACGCACCAAGCGAGGTGGCCCCCTCCTGATCCGCCAGTGTCAGCAGCAGCACGAACCCCGGGATCACCGCCAGATACGGAATCGCGCCACCGAGCAGCTGACCAACCCGCGAGGGTGAGGTTCGGCGATCCCGCTGATCAACCGTGATCGTGCTCATCCAGCCGGCAATGCCGAGCAACGCGAGCACGAGCGGTGTCGTGAGATGCATGGTGTCGGGGAGTACCATCGCCCCATGCATTTGGGCGATGGAGACCGTCTGCCCGAAGAACTGCACGAGGATCGCGAAGGCGAGCACAAGCAGCATGTTCGCCCGCTGGAGCAACGCCGTGCGCGTGCTGAGCAAGGCGATCACCAGCACCAGGACGAGATTTAGCAGCGCCTGCGCATGCAGCAGGATGAACGTGAGGCGCGAGCTCCCGCCATCGGTCTCGCGAGTGACCGTCGTGGCAAGATCGTACCATCCCACCAGCACGCCACCAACGCAGACCGTGACGATGTCGAGCCACAACTTCGTCTTGTCGATCGTGGTGCGCGGTGCACTAGGGAGCTGTAGCAGCGCAGCCAGGAACGTGAGTGTGGCAAAGACGCTGACCAGCACGCGGAGGAGCACATCGCTGGCCGCGGTCCCCAATGTAGGGAGCAGGTGCAACACGGGCTGCAGCGGGATGAGCGCAATAACCAATGACAGCGCGCGCCAGAAACGGCGAGTTCCCTGATCCAACCCCATTTCATGACTCGCCCGCCACGCCAGCACGGTTGCCACGATGGCCAGCGGCAGATTGAGAACGAGCGGGGCGAGCTGCGACCAGCTATCGACATGGCCTGCGGCCAGCCAACCAGTCGCGGCAATGGCGTATACCGCCATCGCGCCCATCAGCACCCGATCGCGCGTCCGCCCGAATGCCACCGGCTCCACCGTCACGAAGCCACGTGGGCGCGCGGTGGATGCCGTCTCATCAGTTGAAGGATGCGTTGATCCGTCAGCGGGCAGCGTCATGCAACGAGAATGCGGGAAACCGACTCTTTCGCTGCAGATAAGACGGCTCGCGCTACACCGTCGTCACGCTTTTTGGAATGCCACTATGTCAGAGGCTCGACACACTCGTCCCAGACGACGACCGACGCCGCACCAAGCGCAACGCCAACACCGCCGCCGCCGTCCCCGCGTACATCAGTGGCTCTTCAATGTCCTTCTTCACGGCCCACACGAAATGCACGCAGGCGGCCACCACGGACACATACACCAAGGCGTGCAACCGCTTCCATCGCACCGCCCCGAGTCGTCGGATCGCGCCTTTGGTGGAAGTGAGCGCGAGCGGAATCATCAGCGTGAACGCCAGCATCCCCAACGTGATGTACAGATGCTCGGCGATATCCTTCCAAATCTCGGCCCAATCGAAAAACCAATCGAGCACCGTGTACACCGAGAGATGCAGCAGCGCCCAATAGAACGCGGCCAGTCCCAGAAACTTGCGTTCCGCGATGAGCCATCCCCACCCGGTGAGACGGATGAGGGGCGTGACGGCCAATGACCCGATCAGGAAGCGGAGCGCCCACTCGCCGCTCATGTGCTCAAGCTCCCGGATGGGATTGGCGCCGAGCTGATCGAGCAGGAGCAGGGCCACCATCGCCGGCGCCGGGACGACCACCGCCAGCCACAGCGCCGAACGGAGCCAACGACGGACCAGTGGTTCAGCGCGATCCAAATACGCGTCTAGCACGGAGATTTCCGAACAGGGCGATCAGTAGAATTTGCGGAGATCCATCCCACTGTAGAGCGACGCCACCTGATTGGCATACCCATTGAACATCAGTGTATTCCTCTTCAGGAATTCACCAATGCGCCGCTCCTTCGCCTGGCTCCACCGTGGGTGATCCACCGTC
>JBDKIJ010000010.1:0-9403 GCA_039797155.1 Gemmatimonadota bacterium
CGACGAACCCCGTTTCCTCGCGAATCTCGCGACGCGCCGCCTCGGCGGGACGCTCCCCCGCCTCGATGCTGCCGTGCACAATTTCCCATGCACCGGTGCAGCGGACACCGGCAGCGCGTCGCAGGGTCAGCACCTGCCACGGTGACGACGCCCCAGGTGATGCGGGGGCCAAGAGTACCACATCCACGATCTGCGCTGCGATGCGCGTCCCGCTGTGGTCGCTGTGTTCAGAACTGGTCATGCCCCAATGCTACGAATGTGCTTGCCGGTCAGCGAGGGAAGCCGCGAAGTTTGACGGGATGACGACGTTCGCTGAATTCCGCACCCGCGCCGAATCGTGCAGGGCCACCGGTGGGCTGGTACCCGTCTGGCGTGACTGCCTGCTCGATCTCTGCACGCCAGTCGCCGCCTTTGCCAAACTGCGGCGCGGGCCCTTTGCGTTTCTGCTGGAATCGGCGGTGGCACGCGGCGAATCCTGGTCACGCTACACCTATTTGGGCACCGAGCCACGCGGTGCGTGGCGCCTGCGCGATGGCGTCATCGAGGACTGGTCACCGGACGACGGATGGCACAATGCCCGCACCCCCGCGGATCCCATCGGCGATCTGCGGGATCTCGTACGCGACATGCGCCCGGTGGATGCGCCCGAGCTGGGCACGCTGTGGAGTGGGGCCTTCGGCTTCTTCTCGTATGACACGGTACGGCATATCGAGCATCTCCCCTCGCCGCCGCCGCGCGCGCTCGACTATCCGGATGCCTGTTTCGTCTTCACCGACGCGCTGGTCGTCATCGACAATTGGCGCGGGCAGGCGCGCATCATCGTGTCCGTGCCGGTGCCGCCCGATGCGGGCGCTGATGCCCTCGCCGCGCTGCACGCGCGCGCGATCGCGACGCTCGACACGACGATCGCGCGGCTCCAGGGCCCCGATGTCCTCCCACCACTCGTCATCGACGAAGCGGCGGCCCCGGCCACGGCGTACTCCCCCTACACGCGCGATGCGTTCCTGCACGATGTGGCCCGTATCAAGGAGTACATCCTCTCGGGCGACGTCTTTCAGGCGCTGCTGGCGCGACGGATGGAGACCCCGCACGACTTCGACACCACGACGCTTTATCGCGCGCTGCGGGCGCTGAATCCGTCGCCGTACATGTTCCATCTCCAGCTAGACGGGCTGGAGCTCGTGGGCAGTTCGCCGGAGATGCTGCTGCGGGTCGCAGATGGTCGCGTGACGGTCCGTCCCATTGCCGGGACACGCCCGCGCGGGAAAACGCGCGAGGAAGACGACGCGTTGGCTGCTGAGCTGCTCGCAGACGAGAAAGAGCGCGCGGAACATGTCATGCTAGTGGATCTCGGGCGTAATGACGTCGGGCGACTCGCGAGATACGGAACGGTCGAGGTTACCGACCTGATGGTCATCGAGCGCTACTCGCATGTCTTCCACATCGTCAGTCAGGTCGAGGGAGAACTCGTGGATGGCTCAAGTGCCCTGGATGCATTCCGCGCCGTCTTTCCGGCGGGCACCATGACAGGGGCCCCGAAGGTGCGGGCAATGGAGATCATTGATGAGCTTGAGCCGGAGCGTCGTGGCGCCTATGCCGGAGCACTCGGCGTCATCGGCGCCGGCGATACTCGCATGGACCTCGCGATCACGATTCGCACCTGTGTGATCGCGGATGGCACGGCGAACGTGCAGGCCGGTGCCGGCATCGTGCACGACTCGGTCCCCGAGAAGGAATGGGAGGAGACCGAGAACAAGGCCCGCGCCATGCTCACGGCCATCGGTCGTGCCCGCGCCGCTCGGGGCGGGTAACGGACCCGCTCGTGTCGACACCTGATCAAGCCGTTGCCAATTTCTCCCGCTACTTCGCACCGTCGATTGCGGCGCGGATCGCCGACGGCGAATTGGCCGTCCCAGGAGGCATTCGCGCCCCTGTCGTCGTGCTCTTTTCCGATGTGCGGGGCTTTACCGCGATCGCCGAGTCATTGCCGCCGGTCGCCATGGCCGATCAGTTGAACGAATACTTTGCGGCGATGGTGGAGTGCGTGTTCCATCACGACGGGGCCCTCGACAAATTCATCGGCGACGCCCTGTTGGCGTGGTGGGGTGTGCCGGACGCGCGGGCGGACGATGGGCAGCGGGCGCTCGCGGCCGCCGTCGAGATGATGGACGCCATGGCCATGTTGAATGCCCGATGGGCACGCGAGGGGCGTCCGGGGTGGGACATCGGCATCGGCATTCATGGGGGAGAGGCCTTCGTGGGGAACATCGGCTCGCCACAGCGACTGGACTTCACGATCATCGGGGATACGGTGAACACGGCCAATCGCGTCTGCCGGCTGGCGGCGGAAGGCGAAATCCTGATCACCGAATCGATCGCGGCCCGACTCGGTGAAAGCGGCGACGCGTGGCCCCGTCGCGCGCGGCCCGATCTGTCCTTGGCCCGTCGACACGGGCCGCCGCTCACCGTCTGGCAGGTGGGTCGTGCCGCCTGATCAACGCGCCGCGTTTCGCGTCACGGGCGAGTTCGAAGGCGCGCCCCGTACGGTCGAGTTCGCTGGGGGAGACCTCACGGCCTTGCCATCGTTGCTCGCGCCGCTCCACCAGATCATCGAGACGCATGCCACGTTGTACGACTGGGCCGCGGCCATGCCGCAGCCGATGGCACTCCGCGGCCGCGCGCCGGTGTACGTGGCCGCACTCGATGGCGGAGAACGTGTGGTGGTGCGGCATGCGTGGCATGGTGGCCTGCTGGCGCCATTGACCGGCGATCGGTTTCGTCGCCCGACGCGCGCGCCACGCGAGATGCAGCAGTCGGCAGCGCTACGTGACGCCGGTATTCCGACCACCCAGATCGTGGGATTCGCGCGGTATGATGCGGGATTCGGGTGCGCCCGCGTCGACGTCGTGAGTCGTTTCGTCGACGGTGCGATGGATCTCGGTATGGTCCTCTCCGGCCTCGGTCATGATCTCTCCGGCGACGAAGCCTTTGACGCGGTCCTCGATCTGCTGGTGCGTCTCGCGCACGCCGGCGTGGTGCATCCCGATCTCAACGTGAAGAACATTCTCCTGCGCCGCAGTGGTCGCGGGCACGTGGATGCGCTCGTGATCGACATCGACGTGATCGACTGGGATCCGGCACGCCCATCCGTGCAGACGATGTCGCGCAACGTGGAGCGTCTGGTGCGTTCGATCCGGAAATGGCGACGGCAGTTCGGATGCGCCGTGACGGACACCCAGCTGGTGCAATGGACCACGACTGCGATGGCCCGCGCATGACGAGCACCACGCCGCCGCTTCCCCCGGTGCGCCTCGACCGGATCGGCATTGTGATGATGAGTGCCGTCGGCGACGTCGTGCACGTCATGCCGATCATCCATGCCCTTAAGGCGCACGCCCCGCAGGCCACAATCACGTGGGTGCTGCAACCCGGCCCTGCGACGCTCGTCCGCGGTCATCCGCTGGTCGATGACATCGTGCTGTTCGATCGGTCAAAGGGATGGCGCGGCTTTCTGGAGACCTCTCGCGCCCTGTCGACGCGTTCGTTCGACGTGGTCCTGGGGCTGCAAGTGTATTTCAAGGCCGGGCTCATCACCGGATTCACACGGGCGCCCGTCAAGCTGGGCTTCGATCGGGCGCGCGCACGCGATGCCAACTGGCTCTTCACGACGCATCGCATCCCGCCGCACGCCGGGCAGCATGTGCAGGATCAGTACTTCGAATTCCTGGATGCCCTCGGGGTCCCGCACGGCGCGCCCTCGTGGACGCTCGGGCCGTGGAATGACGACGAACGGCAGTGGCAGCGCGATTTTCTCTCGCAGTTCGATCGCCCTATCGCGCCACTCGTGATTGCGACCAGCAAGCCGGCAAAGGACTGGGATCCACATCGATGGGCCGCCGTCTGTCATCACCTCTGGGATGCGTATGGCCTGCAGCCGGTACTCGTCGGCGGGAATTCGCCACGAGAGCGCGCGGCTGAAGCCATCATCCTGCGCGAGGCACCGATGGCCCATTCGGCGCTGGGGAGCGGACTGCGTCGTCTCGCGGCGATACTCGACGGGGCGGCGGTGGCGCTGTCCCCGGATACCGGTCCACTCCACCTCGCCATCGCCCTGCGTACGCCAGTCATTTCCCTGGTCGGCTATACCAATCCGAAACGCGTCGGGCCGTACGACTTCGCGCACGATCTCATGATCGATGCATACGGAGATCCCGGGGAGGACTACCCCGTGGACATGACCTATCGCGAAGGACGCATGGCGCGCATCACGGTGGAGGATGTCGCCGAGAAGCTGGCGATCTGGCGGGAGGTCTATGCGGCGTCGCGCCTGGCGCAGATCACGCCGCTCATGAAGGGACGCGGTGCGTGATCGGTCCGAAGGAGTAGTCGAAGCCCATCTCGCGCAGTAATCCGACCAGTCGACCCAACGGAAGGCCCATCACGGCGAAATAGTCGCCGTCGATGCGCTCGACGATGGTCGCCCCATAGCCCTGAATACCGTAGGCCCCCGCCTTGTCCATCGGCTCCCCCGTGGCGATGTAGGCGCGCCAGTCCGACGGCGATAGCGATCGAAAACGCACTTGCACCGTTTCGACCCCGGCGAGAACCGTATCGCCCCGTGCCACCGCCACCGCCGTGTGCACGGTATGCTCGCGACCGTTCAGCCGTGTCAGCATCTGCAGTGCATCGTCGGGGTCGGTCGGCTTACCCAGGATGTCGCCGTCCACGACAACGATCGTGTCGGAGCCGATGACGAGGGCCTCGGGATTGGCGCGGGCGAGCACCGTCGCCTTGTCGCGTGCCAACCGCTCGCAGTGCGGTACGGGCGCTTCGCCAGGCCATACCGTTTCGTCGACATTGGCCGGACAGACGTCATGCGGAATGCCGACGAGCGTGAGCAATTCGCGCCGGCGTGGAGACTGCGACGCCAGAATGACGCGGGGGCGATGAACGGTCGTGGGATCCATGTTGGTTAAGATTAGGGGATCCCGCTGTCCGTCGCATGTCACCTGCCTCCCGATCCATGGCCGACGCCCCGCACCGACCGCACTTCGATACGCTCGCCATCCGCACGCAAGCGCCGATGACGCCGGAGCACGAGCACTCGGTTCCGCTCTATTTGACGTCGAGCTTCCGCTTCGATGATGCCGAGCACGCGCGGGCGCTGTTTTCGGAAGAGGTCAGCGGGAATGTGTACAGTCGGTATGCCAATCCGAACACCGATGAATTCGTGCGGAAGCTGTGCCTCCTCGAGGGAGCAGAGGAAGGGCTGGCCACCGCCTCGGGGATGTCGGCGACCTTCACGGCCATCGCCGCACGGGTATCCTCGGGCGATCACATTGTCGCCGCCCGCCCCCTCTTCGGCTCCACACACCAGATCTTCACCCGCGTGCTCCCCAAGTGGGGGGTGCAGACGGAGTATGCCGACATCGGCGACCCGTCCAGCTGGGAACGCCTGATGCGCCCCAACACGCGCCTCGTCTACGTGGAGACTCCAAGCAACCCCGGGCTCGAGCTGATCGATCTGGAATGGCTCTCCGGGCTCACGCGGGCCCGCGGAATTCCGCTGGTTGTCGACAATTGCTTTGCCACGCCGTACCTCCAGCGTCCGCTCGCGTTCGGCGCGCAGGTCGTCGTCCATTCCGCGACCAAGTATATCGATGGCCAAGGACGGGTTCTTGGTGGGGCGATTGTCGGCGACCGGGAGTACCTCGCGGACTGCCGCTTCTTCGCGCGGCATACCGGTCCCGCAATGAGCGCGTTCAACGCCTGGCTGCTGTCGAAGTCGCTCGAGACCCTGTCCGTCCGCATGGATCGCCACTGTGCGAACGCCCTGCAGGTGGCGCAGCATTTCGAGGGACATCCAGCCGTGGAGGCCGTTCGCTATCCCTTCCTCCCGTCGCACCCCCAGCACGAGCTGGCGCGCCGACAGATGTCACAGGGAGGTGGGATCGTGGTATTGGAGCTGCGCGGTGGGCTGGATGCGGGCCGACGATTCCTTGATCGCGTGCAGATGGCGTCGCACTCGGCGAATTTGGGGGACACCCGCACCATCGTGACCCATCCAGCCTCGACGACGCACAGCAAGCTCACGGCGGCCGAACGTCAGGCCGTCGCCATCAGCGACGGGCTCATTCGGATCAGCGTCGGCCTTGAGCATGTGTCCGATATCGTTGCCGATCTCGAGCAGGCGCTGTCAGCTCCGTAACATTCCGGGGCAGTCATGCAGGGCCCCGGATGGTACTGTCCATCGAATCCAATGCGCCGCGGTGACTCAGGCAGACGGCGCGTCGTGCTCGCGTTCAAGCCACAGGGTGACCGGGCCGTCGTTGACGAGTTCCACATCCATCATGGCGCCAAATTCGCCGGTTTCGACCACGATCCCCCGCTGTCGCAACATCATCACCGTTTGGTTATATAGCGGGATCGCGTAGTCGGGACGAGCCGAATCCAGAAAGCTCGGTCGTCGCCCCTTCCGCGCGTCGGCATACAACGTGAACTGGGAGACCACGAGCAGGCTGCCACCGGCCTCGATGAGATCCCGATTCAGCTTGCCGTCCTCATCGGGGAACAGCCGGAGGCCGATGACCTTGTCGACCATCCACTGGACCTCGTCCTCGGTATCCGCATGGGTAAACCCAACCAGCAGCACATACCCGGATTGAATCTGCCCGACTATCTTCGGTGTCTGATCGGAGTCAGCGGGACGAACCCGAACTTCGGCGCGTGACACCCGTTGGAGTAGTATTCGCATAGCACATGCAGTTTGACCGCGATTCACCGCGCGCGGAAGATCGCGGGTTAATGTCAATCACTACGACCGTGCACTCTCGTCTTGCGCTGCATTTTGACCTGAACCCGCGTCACGCGGGTTCAGATGCCGATTCCGCCTTTCTTGCGGCGTGCGTCTCCTGGCTTGGCCTCGACTCCGGTCAGCCGCTCAGCTGGGACGCACCGTCGAACCACACCCTCGATGGCGGGCGCATCCTGCGATGGGCGCCCTTCCGTCATGAAGGATCGGCGCTCGCGGACGTGGTCGTCCACGCGCCGGATCCACTGGACCGGTCCCTGCAGTGGTCGACCCACGTGACGTACGTGTCCTCCGTGACTGGGTCGGGTAGCGTCCAACGGCAGGTCACCATTCGCGTCGGGACAGAGGGGGGCGCACCGAATGGCGCGCCGCCGCCGGTCCGGCCGCCCCGTTTGCTCTCCGAGCTCGACGCATCGTTCACCCTCGTCGCCAACGACGGTCCGCTTCAGCGCGTCCCGACACAGCTCGAAGCCGGTACGCTCGATGCGTTCGTGCGGTTCGTCCTGTGTGATCCGGCCCGGACCATGCCCGTCCTCCTGCTGACGGAACTTCCGGATGGCGGGTTCGTCATTCCGCCAGAGCAATTTGCCTCGGAGATGTTTGGTCTCGGGCTCTGCTTCCAGCTCCGCCATGCCGACACCTTTGCCCTGTCGGATGCGGTGGGTGGACACGCTCGCTCGGTGTTTCTCGGCTCGGCGCGGGCGTACCTGCCAGGATTCTCGCTCGAGTCGGATCCGTTCCAGCATCCGCTGATTCTGGCCCGCGCGTTGGCGCTGCCTGGCGAGCGTCGGCGTCTGGTGCAGCGGCTTGCCGACGTTTCGATCCAACGCCCCTTCTCCGACCCCGCGGTCGCCGATACACTGCGCGATCTGCGGTCGGTGGCCTACGCAGCACGCCCAGATGCGGCCGAAGCGCTTGCTGCCGCTGAATCTGGTGTCGAGATGGACCGTTCCCAGTTGCTGTCCATCGTCCGGCAGCTTGAGGAAGCGGTGCGCTCGGCGGAAGGCGAGCTGGCTCGGACCCGCGAACGCCTGGTCGAGTCGCGCCAGATGCTCGAAGCCGAGCGTGCGACAGCCCGCGCCCTTCGCACCACCCTCGTCGCACTCAAGGAGCGACAGCCGATCGCACGATCAGCCAGTGATGCCCCGCAATCGGTGCTCGAGGCGGTTGAACGTGCACAGGCGATCTATACAGACGCCCTGCGCATCCTCCCATCGGCACTCTCGTCGGCGCGGGAGTCCGAGTTCCCCGACCCGGACACCGCCTGGGCCTATCTCAAGGCGCTCGGCGAGGTTGGTCGCCGACGTCAGGATCGCGCACTGGGCCGTGCCTTGGGCGAGGTCTTCTCGGATCTCGGTGTGGACTTTTCTCCGGGACCGGGCGACGCCGGACGTCGCACTCCCTACGTGTTCCGCGATGGCGAGCGGGAAATCGAATGCCCCGAGCAGCTACGGAAGGGGAGCAATCCGACCACCTGCCTGCGTATCTACTTCGCCAGCAGCGATGATGGCGGGTTCGTCATCGGGCATGTGGGGCGCCAGATCGATCCGACGGCAGTGAACGGCAAGAGCGCCTGATACCGCGGGTGTCGTAAACAGCAACGCGCGCAGATGTCCACCGACATCTGCGCGCGTTGTGCATAGGGCACGATCGCCGTGTCGAGTGTGACTACGGCGCCGTCTCGTGAAACTGGACCGTTGTCTCGTGCTGAAGCGCCCGGCGCAGCGCCCACGCGTCCTGGAAGAGCACGACGATGTTCCCCTTGTGGTCGTACACCTTCATGCGACCGAGTCCCGTCGCCACGCGCTCGACGTCGGCCTTGGGGCCGGTGAGCCAGCGGGGCCACCGGTAGGACATCTTCTCGAACTTGCAGGGTGCCGAGTACTCGTATTCGAGACGGAAGGCCATGACGTCGAACTGCAGCTGGCCAACCGCTCCGACAATGGGCTGCGACCCCGCGGTGGTCTCGGCAAAGAACACCTGAGCGGCGCCTTCCTCCGTGAGCTGACGCAAGCCGATATCGAATTGCTTCCGCTTCATGGGATCAGCGGGCATGGCGCGTGCGAAATGCTCCGGCGCGAATCGCGGGATCCCCTGAAACTCCAACTTGCCGTCGCCACCCACCGTGTCCCCGATCCGCAGGTTGCCGCGATCCATCACACCGATCACGTCGCCCGGCCATGCCTCTTCGATGGCCACGCGATCCCGCGCCATGAACTGCTGCGGTGCCGCGAGACGCATCGGCTTCCCGGAGCGCTGATGAATGACTTGCATCCCGGCTTCGAAGTGACCAGACACGACGCGCAGGAATGCCACGCGGTCTCGGTGCTTCGGGTCCATGTTCGCCTGAATCTTGAACACGAAGCCGGTGAAGTCCGGACGATCGGGTACGACCGGGCCGGCACTTGATTCACGCGGCCCCGGTGGCGGCGCCAGTTCGAGGAACTCCCGCAAGAACGGCTCAATGCCGAAGTTGGTCAGCGCCGAGCCGAAAAACACCGGGGTCAACGCCCCATCGATGACGCGCTGATGGTCGTACTCGTGCCCCGCGGCATCGAGCAATTCGACATCATTCATGAGCCGATCGAAGGC
>JBDKIJ010000011.1:0-2579 GCA_039797155.1 Gemmatimonadota bacterium
CCGGCGTGGCACGGACGTGTTCAAGGCACTCGCCCTCGGCGCGACCGCGGCTGGCATCGGTCGTCCGTACATCTGGGGCCTGGGAGCATTCGGCCAGGAAGGGGTCGAAGCCGTGCTGGCGATCATGCACAAGGAATTCGAGCTGACGATGAAGCAGAGCGGTGTGACGTCGCTGTCGCAGATTTCGCCCCGCCACATTACAGCCGCCTGACCCCGTTGCGGTGATGGGACGGCACAGGCCGTCCCCTCTGTCTCAGGTCACCGCATGACGGACCTGAAATTCAGGTGCGACATAGGCGCGCGTGCGGAGAATCTCTTCGAGAACATCCACGGCATGTGCGATGTCGGTGTACCGCAAATACAGCGGGGTCAGGCCAAATCGCATGACATCAGGTGCGCGGAAGTCGCCGATCACCTGTCGCGCAATCAGCGCCTGCATGATCGCATATCCTTCAGGATGCCGGAACGACACGTGGCTCCCGCGTGGCGCCCCGCGCTCCGGACCGACCAGTTCCAGACCGTAGCCGGCGCATCGTTCGGCGACGAGATCAATGAAGAGTGTGGCCAAGGTGCGTGACTTCGCGGCAACCTGCGACATGTCCGCTTCGAGGAAGAGATCCACGCCACTCTCCAGAGCCGCCATCGACAGGATCGGCGGCGAACCGCAAAGAAAGCGCGCAATGCCTGGCGCCGGCTCGTATCCGTCGACGAACGCGAAGGGGCGTGCATGGCCCATCCATCCACCAAGCGGCGATTGGATGTGCGCCTGATGGCGCTCGGCGACATACAGGTAGGCCGGCGCACCAGGCCCGCCGTTGAGAAACTTGTAGCCGCAGCCAACCGCGAAGTCGGCATGTGCTTCGGTGAGGTCAAGTGGAACGGCTCCGGCACTGTGACTGAGATCCCAGAGCATCAGCGCTCCTGCACGCTGCGCCGCTCCCGTGATGTCGGCCATGTCATACAGGTCCGCCGTCTTGTAATGCACATGCGTGAGCAATACGAGCGCCGTGTCATCCGACAGATGCTGCGTGATCGACTCACGCGAGACCAGCTCCAGCCGATGTTTTCCACCGAGGGTGCGAATGGCTGATTCAATCAAGTAGAGATCGGTCGGAAAATTGCCCGGCTCCGACAACACGACATGACGTCCACGCTGCATCTGCAGCGCGCCAACGATCAGCTTGAACAAGTTGACGGAGGTGGAATCCGCCACCGTGACCTCATGTGGCGCAGCCCCGATCAAGCGGGCAATCTTGGCACCAACGCGCGCTGGCGAGCCGATCCAGTCCGCGCTGTTCCATGAACGGATCAGCCCATGTCCCCACTCGTCGCGAAGCACGGCCATCTGGCGTTCAACCGTCGCCACCGGAAGGGCACCCAGCGAGTTCCCATCCAGGTAGGTGACGCCGTCCGGGAGGGCAAACCGTGAACGGAACGGCGCCAACGGATCGTTGGCATCAAGCGCAGCAATATCGGCGGCAGAGATCATCAAGAGATCACGCGGAGAGCATCGGGCAGAGGGACGCCGGAAAGTCGGCGTCCGGAAATTGGCGTCCGGAAAGATGAATCACATGGCAGGTCAAGTGAAACCTGATGGCTGACACAAAGCCGCGCGCGCTCCGTATGTTAGCGTGATGCCCCCGCTCCTATCGGCTTTGATGATGGCCTGGATGATGATCGCCGTGCCCGGCGACACGACCGGCGTCGTGCGTGGAACCGTAGTGGATAGCCTGAGCGGGCTCCCGTTGGGCGGTGCACTGGTACAGCTCGTGGACACGAGCGCGACCCCGCACTTCACCACGAGCGCGGTCTCGGATGAGGACGGGCGATACCGGTTCAGTGGAGTCCCTGGCGGCACCTATCGCCTCGGCTTCTTTCACCCGTTGCTCGACTCGCTGAGCGTCCAATCCCGTGTCCATCTGGTCCGGATCGATCCGGGACGCACGGTGGAGGTCCCTCTTTCCACGCCGTCGGCGGCGGTCTTGCGCGCGGCACTGTGCGGGGCGAGCCCCGATGGTACCGGGGGCGGTGTCGCGGTCGGTATGGTTCGCCGGGCGCCGTCGCGGGAACCGATTGCTGACGCCACGGTGTACGGCGAGTGGGTGGAGTTCGCGATTGGCCAAGGCGGCCTGACCCGAACGCCAGCACGGAGGATCGTCCGTACGACCCGCGATGGATGGTTTGCGCTGTGCAACGTACCGGCCGCCGGCAATTTGCTGTTGTCGGTGCGCAGCGGCACCGACAGCACCGAACGCTTCGAGATGACGATGCCTCCCGAGGGGGTACTGCGACAGACGCTCATGCTCGGCGATCCCTCATCAGCCGTGCGTCTCCGCGGACGCATCCGCCGACTCGGTGACGGACGCGTTCTCCCTGGGGCCATCGTGACAATCCCCGGGATCGCCTCGACGCGAGCTAACGACCAGGGGGAGTGGTTCCTCCCACCTGTTCCGGCAGGAACCCGCACTATCGAGTATCGCGCCGTCGGCTATTACCCGGGACGCGAGGTCGTGCAGATCGATGATCAAGTGGGGCCGCAGGATATCACGATGGCCACCATGCAGAGCGTTCTGGATACC
>JBDKIJ010000012.1:0-9056 GCA_039797155.1 Gemmatimonadota bacterium
TGGGCGGCGCGCAGCGGCCGTGATCGCGGCCGCGTTCCATGGCTGGCCGGCGCAGTCGCTTCAGTTGCTTGGTGTGACTGGTACCAATGGCAAGACGACAACCGTCGGGTTGTTGCGGCACGTCCTCGATGAGCCGGAGGCACCATGCGCCAGTATCGGCACGCTGGGCGTCCTTCTCGGTAGCGAGGGCGCGGCCATGCCGGGCGGGCAAGGGCTCACGACCCCCGGCCCGGTGGAATTGCAGCGCGTCCTGCGGCAGTTGGTGCAGCGCGGCGTGCGGCGCGTGGCGATGGAAACGTCATCGCATGCACTCGATCAGCGTCGCGTTGATGGGCTTGCATTCGCCGCCGCCGTCTTCACCAACCTCACGCGCGACCATCTCGACTATCATGGCACGATGGAGGCGTATCGCGCGGCGAAGCTCCGCCTCGTCGCCTTGATCGATCGCCAAGGCACCGCCTGCGTGAACGCGGATGATCCCGCGTGGCGTGACGTGGCATCGGGACAGGCACCGGTACGAGTGCTCACCTTCGGATTGGGGGCCGGGGCCGACGTCAGCGCCCGTTCCCTGACCTTCACCTCGTCCGGGGCGCGATTTCAACTGGTCGCCCCGATGGGTGCCGTATCCGTGGAGTTGCCGTTGATCGGCGACTTCAACGTCGCCAATGCGCTGGGCGTGGCCGCCGCTGCACTTTCCATTGGCGTCCCGTTGGCGACCGTCGCGGAACGGTTGGCCTGTGCGCCGCAGGTGCCGGGACGATTGGAGCGGATCGCGTCGGCGCCCACGGTCCTGCGTGACTATGCGCACACGCCAGATGCGTTGGAGCGTGCGTTGCTGGCAGTACGCCCCTTTACGCGTGGCGATGAGACGGCCGGTCTCCCCGACGGGCGATTGATCGTGCTGTTCGGATGCGGTGGGGATCGTGATCGCGGCAAACGTCCGGAGATGGGACGCATCGCCGAACGGCTCGCGGATGTCGTCATCATCACCAGCGACAATCCGCGCACCGAAGATCCCGAGCGCATCCTCGATGACATCGCGGCGGGAATGTCTCGCACGGACATCGTGCGGGAAGCCGATCGGGCGATCGCCATCGAGCGGGCCTTGCGCATGGCGCGCCCCGAGGATGTCGTCGTACTCGCCGGCAAGGGCCATGAGACCTATCAGATTCGCGGTACGACCAGTTACCCGTTTGACGAGCGAGACATCGTGCAGGAGCTGTGTGCAGCAATGATTCGGGAAGCGGCAACATGAGTTCCTTCTCAATGGCGGGAACCGCCTTCGCGGCCGTTCCCGCGGTTCCACCGGAGCGGGCGCACCCCTACTGGACATTCGAGCGCGTCGCGCTGGCATTGGGCACGGGGCCATCGATGCCCGCCCCGCTCGCTGGGGTATCCACCGACACGCGGCGCATTCAGCGCGGTGATGTCTTCGTGGCGCTTCGCGGCGAGCGTTTCGATGCGCACGATCTTCTGGCGGAGGCTCGCGCGTCCGGTGCGGCCGCCTTTGTGGTCGAAGACGGTGCACGGGCTGCCGGGTTGGGTATCCCCACCTATGTGGTCCCGGATACGCTGGTCGCCCTCGGGCAGCTGGCCCATGCCTGGCGCCGCGCCTGGGGGCGTACCGTGATTGCTGTCGCCGGCTCCAACGGGAAGACGAGTACCAAGGAGCTCCTCAAGGCGGCCCTCGGCCAGACGTACGTGGTACATGCGACCACAGGCAATCTCAATAATCGGATCGGTGTGCCGCTCACGTTGCTGGCGATGCCCTCAGACGCGGAGATCGCGGTCGTGGAGGTTGGCACGAACACGCCGGGCGAAGTTGCCATGCTGCGCGCCATTGCCGGTCCCGATGTCGCCGTCGTCACGTCGATCGGAGAGGAACATCTCGAGGGGCTTGGCGATCTCGCCGGCGTGCTGCGTGAAGAGACGGCGATCTTCGACGGGGTGACGTTGGCCGTCGCTCCGGCGGCGCATCCCGAGGTCACGACCATCGCACAATCGCGGGCGCAGGCGACCGTCGTCGCCGGGCTTTCGGCGGCCGACGCGTCGGGCGCGCAGCTGCCGCAGTCGTGGGGGCTTGATGAAGTAGGGCGGCCGTGGCTTGTGGTGGATGACGTGCGGATCGAGCTGCCGTTGCGCGGCGCCCATCAGGCAGCCAATGCCATGCTGGCGATCGCGACAGCCCGTGCCTGTGGCGTGCCGATGGCCGATGCGGCGGAGGGGCTGGCCCGCATGCCGGTGCCCAGCATGCGTGGCGTGTGGGAGCAGATCGGGCGTCTGACCCTGATCAACGATGCCTACAACGCCAACCCGGCATCCATGCGTGCGGCACTCGACCTGCTCGCACAGGTTGGGGAGGGGCGGCAACGCGTGGCCATCCTCGGATCCATGCGCGAACTGGGGGCGCAGGAGGGCGCGCAGCATGAGGCGGTCGCTCGCGCGGCGCTCGCTTCGCCGGCTGACCTCATTGTCGGTATTGGTGCGTTCGTTGCGGCGTTCACTTCCCTGGCGCCTGGTGACGCGCGGGTGATCACCGACGGCTCCATTGATGGCGCGTGGGCGCAGCTGGCACCGCGGCTGAACCCCGATGCGCTCGTTCTCCTCAAAGCCTCGCGCGGAATGCAGCTCGAGCGCCTCCTCCCCCAGCTCACTACCTGGGCCACGACGTAAGTGCTCTACTATCTGCTCCAGCCATTGGCGCGCGAACTTCGCGTGTTAAATCTCCTGAATTACATCACCTTCCGTGCTGCGGCGGCGTTCGTCACGGCGCTGTTGGTGTGCTTCCTCTTCGGGCCGACCATCATCGGTCGCCTCCGTGCCATGGCGGTGCATCAGGTCGTGCGTGCCGGCACACCGGACTCGCACGCCGGCAAGGGGACGACCCCCACGATGGGTGGGTTGATCATCCTGCTGGCGACCTTCGCGCCGGTGCTGCTGTGGGCGCGCCTCGACAATCGGTATGTCGTCCTGGCGCTTATCGTCACGGCGTGGATGGGCGCCATCGGCTTCCTCGATGACTTCCTGAAGCTCAAGCAGAAGCGCGAAGGCAAGAAGAACGAGGGCTTGGTCGAGCGCTACAAGTTGGCGGGGCAGGTCACCTGCGGCCTCGGGCTCGGGGCGGTACTGCTACTTGATCCGATCTCGACGCTCCCGGGCGCGAGCACGACCTTGCCGTTCTTCAAGTACGTGTTGGTGGTGCCAGCCGTCTCGTGGGCCGCGTGGATGTACATCCCTTGGGTGACGTTCATCCTGACGGGCGTGAGCAATGCGGTGAACCTCACCGACGGATTGGATGGGCTCTCCTCGGGGCTCGTCGCCATCGCCGTGCTGACGCTCGGCTTATTCGCGTATATCCTCGGCCGCATCGATACCAGCGCCTACCTGCAGGTGTTCTATCTGCGCGGCGCTGGTGAACTCACCGTGTTCTGTGCCGCGGTCGTCGGTGCGTGCATCGGCTTCCTCTGGTACAATGCGCATCCGGCACAGGTGTTCATGGGGGACACCGGATCGCTGGCGCTTGGTGGCGCGGTGGGCGCGATCGCGATTCTCCTGAAGAGCGAATTCCTGCTCCTGTTCGTCGGTGCCGTGTTCTTCGCGGAAACGATGTCCGTGATCATTCAGCGCTCCGTCTTCAAGTTCCGGAAGCGCAAATACGGCGTGGAATACGCGCAGCAGCATCGCGTATTCCGGAAGGCGCCACTGCACCATCACTTCGAGATGCTGGGGTGGCCCGAAACGCAGGTGGTGGTGCGCTTCTGGATCATCGGGGTCCTCTGCGCCATTGTGGCCCTCAGTACCCTGAAGCTGCGCTGATATGGCCGAGGTGGAACGGACCTCGCAGGAAACCGCGGCACTCGTCGCCCGTCGACTTGTTGAGCGGCAGGGCGAATTCGCCGTGATCGGGTTGGGGCGAAGCGGCAGCGCCGTCGCACAACTCCTTCGACGCGCTGGCGTCGCGGTGTATGCCTCGGACGTCGCGAAGTCCGACGCGGCCCATGCGGCGTCAACCGCGCTCCGGTCGCTCGGAGTTGCCGTCGATGTCGGCCATCACGATCTCACGCGCATTGCCAAGGCGGTTGTCATCGTCGTCAGTCCTGGCGTGCCACCGGAGGCACCGCCTCTGGCCGCGGCGCGTCGTGCCGGCGTACCGATCGTGAGCGAAGTCGAGATCGCGCTCCGGCTCATGCCGGGGCTGCGCTATCTCGCGGTCACCGGCACCAACGGCAAGACTACGGTCACCGCGCTCATGGGGCACATGTTGCGCGCTCTTGGCCAGCGTGCGGTGGATGTGGGGAACATCGGCACGCCCGTGTCGGAGCTCGCCATGGCGGACGATCCGCCGACATGGGCTTCGCTGGAGATGTCCTCCTTCCAGCTGCATGATACGCCCGGGATCCTTCCGGTGGTCAGCATCTTGACCACGCTGAGCCCGGATCATCTCGATCGATATCCCTCCATCGACGCGTATTACGCGGACAAGCGCTTGCTCTTTGCCAACGCCACGGCGGCATCGCGGAATGTGGCCACGGCAGACAACGCGGAGGTCGAGGCGTTGATTCGTGGAGTGCCGGGGCAGTGGTGGCGCTTCTCCGTGGAGCGGCAGGATGTGGCCGCCTACCTCGATCGGGATCGTGGTCAGCTCATGGTACTGGGCGCGCCGTTGATCGCGCGCAGCGAGGTGCCACTTGCTGGCGATCATAATGTGGCCAATGTCCTGAGTGCCGCGTTGGCCGTGATGGTGGCAGATCCCGCCTTTGCGACGACCGAGGCGCGCGCTACGCTGGCCGAGGCGGTGCGAACCTTCCGGGCGCCGCCGCACCGACTGGAGCCCGTGCACGAGCAGGACGGCGTGCTCTGGCTCAACGATTCGAAGGCGACCAACGTGGCATCGACCCGCGTGGCCCTCGACGGGATGACCCGCCCCACGGTGGTGTTGCTCGGAGGGCGCCACAAAGGGGAGGCGTACACGGCACTCCTGCCGTCGTTGGCGAAGGCGGCGCGTGCCGTGATTGCCTATGGGGAAGCGGCCGATCAGATCGTGGCGGATCTCGCGGAGCCGTTGGCGGGTCACGTGCCGGTGGAGCATTGCGGCGGTGCGACGTTCGCTGAGGTCATGACGCGCGCGCGCGCCATGGCGAAGCCCGGGGACGCGGTACTGTTGTCGCCCGCCTGCTCGAGTTACGACATGTTCACCAACTACGAGGAACGCGGCCGCACCTTCGCACGCCTCGCTCGAGGTGACGCGTGACGGTACCGATGGCCGCCCGTACCGCCCCCGCGGCTTCCCGTGACCGCTGGCGCATGAGCCTTGAGGCGCGTGCGTTGACGTTCGTGTCGCTCGCCTTGGTCTGCGTGGGGCTGGCCGTGCTCTACAGTGCGAGTGCCTTGCAGGCCGTGTCGAAGGGAAGCCCAGGCCACTTTTTTGTGCTGCGGCAAGCTATGGGCGTCGTGGTTGGCGGGGCCGCGTTCATGGTGGCCGCCAAATTGGATGCGGAGCGCTGGCGCACATGGGCCTGGCCCATCATGCTCGGCAGCCTGTTGATGATGTTGGTGATTGTGTTGCCAGGCACGGAAGCCATTTCGCAGCGCGTCTATGGATCGCGACGCTATTTGTTCAACGGCTCCATCCAGCCTTCGGAGTTCGCCAAGGTCGCGATTCTGATCTGGGTGCCGATGCTGCTCGTGAAGAAGGGGCAGCTCGTTCGGGAAGTCGGTCGCGGACTGATGCCCTTCGTGACGGTGGTCGGGGCGCAGTGCATCCTCGCCGCGCTGGAACCGGACCTGTCTGTGGCGATGATGTTCTGCGGTTTCACCGCCGTCCTGCTCTTCATTGGGGGGGCGCGCATCAGCCACTTCGTCCTGTTTTCGGTCGCGGCGCTGCTGCTCCTCGGTGCGGTGTCGTCCAAGAGCACCTACGTGCGTGCGCGCGTCACCGGCTTCTTCGAGTCGGACGGGCGCACCAAGGACAGCGCCGTGAATGATCAGCAGTATCAGTCGCTGGTCGCCGTCGGCTCTGGCGGTTTGGTCGGTGTCGGGATTGGGCAGGGCAATCAGCAACGCGGTTGGTTGCCGCTCGCCTACAACGATTTCATCGGCTCCATCATCGGTGAGGAGTTCGGGTTCCTCGGGATGGCCAGCATCGTCTTCCTGTTCGCCTTGTATGGTTGGCTGGGCTTCCGAATCGCCCGACATGCGCGAAGTCCGTATCTGTCCTTGCTGGCGGTGGGGCTGACCATGTCCACCGTGGTGACCGCGCTGATTCACATCGGCGTCGTGATGCGGTATTTCCCGAACACCGGGCTCACGTTGCCCTTTGTATCGTACGGGCGTTCCAACCTGGTGCTGACCCTGTTGACCACGGGCATCCTCGTGAACATCGGGAGCGAGCGCGAACGCGTGTACGGCACCAAGGCAACGGATCCCCTCGCGGTTGCGTCCCGATGACGCAGCCGTTGTTCTTTGCCGGAGGGGGAACCGGCGGGCATCTGTATCCAGGGCTTGCCATCGCGCGGGCCCTGGTACGACTTCGTCCTGACGTCGCCCCGTTTTTCATCGGAGCGCGACGTGGTATCGAGCGGGACGTGCTGCCCACCACGGAGTTTCCGCATGTCCTCCTGGATCTCCATCCGCTGTATCGGCGTACGCCGTGGAACAACTGGCGCACGCTCGTTGGTGCGGTGAGTGCGTGGCGTGCGATTTCCGACGTGGCACGGGTCCGGCGGCCGCAGGGCGTGATCGGTACGGGGGGCTACGCGGCCGGCCTGGCGCTCGCTTGGGGACGGGCGCATGGGGTGCCGACCATGCTGCATGAACCGGACAGTCACCCGGGGCTCACGACGCGCACCTTTGCGCGGGGGGCCACGGCGGTGTATCTCGGCTTCCCAGAAGCCGCTGCCAAACTGCGCACGGCCACTCACACGCGCGTGGAATCGCTGGGGTGCCCCATCGAACCACCGGCGCCGCGCAACCGCGAGGAAGCTCGACGAGCGTGGGGCTTTCCCGAGGACGCCTTCGTCGTGCTGCTCTTCGGTGGAAGTCAGGGAGCGAGGGCGCTCAATGAGGTCGCTGCTGCATGGGTCGCGCGTGGCCTGCCACCAAAGACCGCGCTCATCTGGGCGACGGGGAAGCAGCAGGCCGCCGTGTACCTGCATCACGAGGGAGGGCTCGTCCGTGTGCGTCCCTATCTCGCGCCAATCGCCGACGCTTACGCGGCGGCCGACATCGCGATCACACGCGCCGGTGCCATGTCCATTGCGGAACTGTGTGCATGGCAGATCCCATCCGTGCTGGTGCCCTTGCCGACGTCGGCGCAGGATCATCAGACGCACAACGCGCGGACGACGGAGTCCTCGGGCGCAGCGATCCATCTCCCGCAGGCCGACCTGACAGTCGATCGCGTCGATACCGTGGTGCGTGCACTCCAGGCGGAACCGGCCAGGCTCGACGCGATGCGCGACGCCGCCGCCAGACGCGCGCGACCGGATGCCGCGGAGGCAATCGCGCGGTCCATCCTGACCATGTTGGACGCGCGCTGATCGATTCGGTCGGCCGCCTCGCCATATTTCCCGCATGACTCTCGAACCGTCCGCCCGCTCGCCGGAACAGGCGCTGCTGATCGATGCCGCCGATGCGCGCCCTGTTCATTTCGTCGGCATCGCCGGCGCCGGGATGAGCGCGCTGGCGGAGCTGCTGGCGCGGCGCGGCGTGCGCATCCAGGGCACCGATGCCAATCCCGGCGGTGCTCCTGATCTCGCCCGATACGGTATCGCCGTCACGGCGCACGATCCCGCGCTCGTGCTAGGGGCTCGCGCCCTGGTGTACTCGTCGGCGATTCCGGCGACGCATCCCGAACGGGTGGCTGCTCGTGAAGCGGGCATCCCCGAGATCCGTCGCGCGGAGGCACTCGCGGCGGCCGTCAGTGGGGGCACCCTGATTGGCATCGCCGGCACGCACGGCAAGACGACAACCACGGTCATGACGACCGAGGCGTTGGCGGCGGCGGAGCACGATCCCACCGGCGTAGTGGGGGGGCGGGTCTCACTCTGGGGCGGCAACTTGCGACTTGGCGGTTCGACCTACGTCGTGGAGGCCGATGAATACGATCGCTCGTTCCTCGCCCTCGATCCGACCGTCGCGGTGGTGCTGAACGTCGAGGCGGACCACCTCGACATCTATCGGGATCTCGCGGATATCCAGCACACCTTTGCCACGTATGCGGGGCGCGCCCGCACCGTGGTGCGATGCGCCGACGACTACGGAGCCATGGCGGTCCCGGTCCGTGCGGATCAGACCGATATCACGTATTCCGCCACGGCGCCAGGCACGCCCGCGTCGGCGAACGCCGCCACGGCGCGATTACGTGCCCATGATCTGGTGCTCGATGCGACGGGCGCGCGCTGTGCCGTGTATTTCGACGGGACGCCCCTCGGTGATATCACACTCGCCGTCCCCGGGGTGCACAACGTACGGAACGCGCTGGCGGCAATAGGCGCAGGGCTGGCCGTCGGCGCGACGTTGCCGGACATGGCGCGCGGCCTGGCGGCGTTTCGTGGCGTCGAGCGCCGGTTTCAGCGTCTTGGCGTTGCACGACACATCGACGTGGTCGATGACTATGCGCACCACCCGACCGAAGTGCGCGCCACGATCGCGGCGGCGCGCCACGCGTTTCCGGGACGTCGCCTGGTGCTGGTCTTCCAGCCTCATCTGTATTCCCGCACGCGCGATTTGCAGCAGGAATTCGCGGACGCGCTCGGGGCGGCCGATGTCCTCCTGCTGTGCGACATCTACGGCGCACGCGAGGCGCCGGATCCAGCGGTAACGTCCGCCCTGATCGGCGATCGCGTCTCCACTGGGGTGCTGCAGTGGTGTGGCCCTCGCACTGAGGCCGCCGACGCGGTGGCGGCGATCGCGCGCGACGGCGATGTGGTCCTCACGATGGGCGCCGGGGACGTGACCCGCGTGGGGCCGGAACTCCTGGCCCGTTGGGGCTCGGCCCCCTGATGGGGCGACCCGGATGAGCAATGCGGCGGACACCGGCTCCGTGGAGCGCCCCC
>JBDKIJ010000013.1:0-2972 GCA_039797155.1 Gemmatimonadota bacterium
GGCCATTGGGGCCGTCATCAGGCCGCCGCCGTCGCTGCGCGGGCGCGCTGCTTCTCGGCGTGTGCTGTCGCCGCCGCACGCACCCACGCGCCATCCTCGTGCGCCGAACGGCGCGCCGCCATGCGCTCATGATTGCACGGACCGTTACCGGCGAGCACCTCATGGAATTCGGTCCAGTCGATCTCACCAAACTCCCAATCGCCCGTCGCTTCGTTGAAACGAAGATCTGGGTCCGGAAGCGTGATGCCGAGCGCGATCGCCTGCGGCACGGTGAGATTCACGAAGCGCTGCCGGAGCTCGTCGTTCGTCTTCCGCTTCACCCGCCACTTGAGCAGCTCAGCGCTGTTGGACGAGCTGGTATCGCTCGGGCCGAACATCATCAGCGACGGCCACCAGAAGCGGTTCACCGCATCCTGCAGCATCGCCTTCTGCGCCGGCGTGCCATTCGCCAACACCGTGCAGATCTCGTAGCCCTGACGCTTGTGGAAGTTCTCTTCCTTGCAGATGCGCACCATGGCGCGTGCATACGGACCGTACGACGCTTTCGCCAGCACAGTCTGGTTGACGATCGCGGCGCCATCGACCAGCCAGCCGATCACGCCCATGTCCGCCCATGACAGCGTCGGGTAGTTGAAGATGCTGGAGTACTTCGCCCGCCCATCGAGCAGCTGCTCGACCAGCTCGTGGCGATCGACACCGAGCGTCTCCGTGCCACAGTAGATGTACAGCCCATGCCCCGCCTCGTCCTGCACCTTGGCAATGAGCGACAGCTTGCGCCGCAGGCTCGGCGCCCGCGTGATCCAGTTCCCCTCGGGAAGCATGCCGACGATCTCGGAATGCGCATGCTGCGACATCATGCGCGTGAGCTGCTTCCGGTACCGTTCGGGCATCCAGTCCTTGGGCTCGATGCACTCGCCCGCGGCGATGCGGGCCTCGAAGGCGGCGAGGAGGGCCGCCTCATCCGTGGGGCGCGAGGTCGTCTGGTCCATGGCACAAAAGTAAGTACTATGACCGCGGTCGGGGTACTACTTTCCGATTATGTCCAACGGTCACGTACAAGCCCAAGTAGCCGACGGGATTGCCCGCATCGAGTTCTTCCACCCCAAGGGGAATGCCCTCCCCGGGGCCATTCTCCGCGAACTGGCGGCGACCATCACGGCCGTGAGCCAGAGCCCGGAGGTTCGGGTCATCGTCCTCCAAAGCGGCGGGACCGGCCCTTTCTGCGCCGGCGCGTCCTTCGATGAGCTGGTCGCCATCGACGATGAGGCCTCCGGCCAGCGCTTCTTCAGCGGCTTCGCTGGGGTGATCCTCGCGATGATCCGCGCCCCGCAGTTCATCATCACGCGGGTGCATGGCAAGGCGGCAGGCGGCGCGGTGGGGCTCATCGCCGCCTCCGACTTCAGCATCGCGACCAATGCCGCCTCGGCCAAGCTCAGTGAACTGGCCGTCGGGATCGGCCCGTTCGTAGTAGGGCCGGTCATCGAAAAGAAGATCGGCCTCGCCGCGTACTCGCAGATGGCCGTCGACGCGGACTGGCGCGACGCGGCATGGTGCGAACGCCATGGGCTCTACGCCAAGGTCGTCCCGGATGTGACCGATCTGGAAACCGCCGTCGACGTGCAGGCGCGCGCGCTGGCAGCCTTCAATCCCGAGGCGGTGGCACAGCTCAAGCGCGTGTTCTGGGCGGGGACCGAATCCTGGGACACGCTGCTGGCCGAACGCGCCGCCATGAGCGGCACGCTCGTGTTATCAGACTTCACGCGCCAGGCGATCCGCGCATTCAAGACGCGCTGACTGCCCGCGAGCGTTGGCGAGCGTCGGTTACTTCCGACGCTCGCCCGTGAACGACGCGCCTCCCTGCCCGCCGAAGTCCACGTCGCCCGCGACGTGATCGGCGTCGAGGATCTTCCCCTTGAAGGTCAACGTGGCGCCACCCTGCGTGGTCACCGCGAAGGTAAACGACGAATCCTTCACGGTCCCACCGAAGGGCAGCACGCCCATTCGACCGGATTCGTACGTCCCGGTGATGGTGTCTCCCTTCTGGGTGATCGTGACGGAGGGCGTACCAGTCCCATTCTCCGTCACCACGGCAAACTTCCAACTGCCGGTAAGGTTGAAGGCCAGCTGAGCGAGGGCGACCGCTGGGGCCAAGAGAACGAGGGCTACGGCGGAACGAATCGTGCGGCGCATGCGAAGAACTCCGTGTGTCGTGATTAGCGCTTCAACCCATCGCCGTACTTGGCGATCCCGGGCAACGTGATCGGGAGCGTTCCCGTGATCGGGGTACGCCCCACCAGTGCGCGCGCCGCCGCCCGCTGCGACGCGGTCCACGGGCTCCACGCGATGACATGCGCGTCCGTGAGTGGCAGGCCGAGCTGCAGGTACGGGTTGTTGAAGCTCACCAGCACGACCTTGGTCCCCGACGAACGCAATGCGTTCAGCAATTCGGGCAACCCCTTGGTCGCGACCATCGAGGCCGTATTCGTGGCGGCACCGATGTAGCTCGACACGATCACCATGTCAGCCCCCTTGGCGATGGCGATCGCATTCTCCACCGACGCCGGCAAAATCGCCGGATCGGGCGTGATCTTGTAGCCGCCGGTATTGCCCGCTGCCGCACCGGCCGTCGCCTCGGCAACCACCTCTGGCGTAAGCGTCAACGACAACAACCGCGGAAACGCACTACGCAACTCGCCATCGAAGCCGCGCCCCGCGCTGAGGTCGACGCGCGACGAGACCGTGATACTCACCACGCGACTCTCGCGCGCCAGCTTGAACGGCACGAGTCCGAGCGAGTCCCGCACCAGCGTGATCGACTTCTCCGCGGCGGCGCGCGCCGGAGCGAGGTTGACGGCCGTACCGATGCGCGCGCGTGTTCCCTCGATATCGATGAATCGGTTGCGATGGAGACCGAACTCGTGCTTCGCCATCAGCAGCTTGCGCACCGACTCGTCAATGCGCGACTCCGGGAT
>JBDKIJ010000014.1:0-8266 GCA_039797155.1 Gemmatimonadota bacterium
ATCGCCAGTACGGGTGTAGATCTTCATGGCAGAAGCATAACCACACGCCGAAATGCGAGCAGGACCCGTCGGCACACGCCAACCGGCCACATCGGTTAGCTTTCCCACCTATGACGACGCATCCGATTCGTGACCTGACCATCATCGGCGCGGGCCCGACCGGCCTGTTCGCGCTGTTCTACGCCGGCATGCGCGGCGCATCCGCGCAAATCGTTGACGCGCTCCCCGAGCTGGGTGGGCAGCTGACGGCGCTTTACCCCGAGAAATACATCTTCGACGTGGCGGGCTTTCCGAAGGTGCTGGCGAAGGACCTCGTCCGAAACCTGACCGAGCAGGCCGCCCAGTTTCATCGGGAGACCGGCATCCCCGCGCATCTTGGACAGCGCGTCACCGGCCTGGAAGAAGCGGACGGCCATCTCGTTCTGACCACAGCAACCGACCGCTTCCCGACGCGCTCGGTGATCATTGCCGGCGGCATCGGCGCGTTCAGCCCGCGCAAGCTGCCGCAGGCGTGCGCTGAGCCGTGGTACGGGCGCGGCGTGCATGCGCTCGTCTCCAACCCGGAAGACTTCCGCGGACGTGACGTGCTCATCATCGGCGGTGGCGACTCCGCCTTTGATTGGTGCGCCCAGCTGCGTGATCGTGCGAAGTCGGTAACGCTCGTCCATCGGAGCGACCGGTTCCGTGCACATGCCGCCACGGTGGCGGAAGTGGAGGCGGCCGCCGCTGCCGACAGCGCGCGCGTCCGCGTGCTCACGTTCCACGAACTCGACGCCATTCACGGGACGGACACCATCACCGGCGTGGTCCTCAAGGACATCAAGGCCAAGACCACGCGCGAGTTGCCGTGCGACGTGATCCTGCCGATGCTCGGCTACGTGTCCGATCTCGGTGCGCTCCTCGAGTGGGGCCTCGATATCGAAAAGGATGAGATCAAGGTCAACTCCCTCATGGAGACCGGGCGTTCAGGAGTCTATGCGGCCGGTGACATCACGACCTATCCCGGGAAGCTCAAGCTGATCACCGCGGGGTTCTCGGAAGCGGCGACGGCGGTGAACCAGGCCGTCCATCATGTGTATCCCGACAAGAAGGTGGCGCCGGGACACTCGTCCAACCTCGCCATCTTCGGCCAGAAAGACGACTGACCCACGTCGGTGCCCATATTGCGTGCTCTCTCTCGGGTTGCGGCGGCGGCGTGTCTCGTCGCCGCTCCGCTCCACGCGCAGGATCTCTCCTGCGAACGAGGAGACCGCGAGGTGCGGGTGCTGCGCTTCACCGGCAATCGCGAATTTTCGGCGCCGGTTCTGGCCGCGACGGTGGCTACCATCCCGTCATCGGTCGGTGGGATCCCGTTCATCGGCCAACGGCGCTGCCTTGATCCGACGGAGTTCGCGCGCGACGTGCGACGGATCGAGACGCTCTATCGCCGTCGTGGCTTCCCCGATGTGCGCGTCGACACGGTCGTGGTGGAGCGGCGTCCCGGTGTCCTTGCGATCACGTTTGCCATTCAGGAAGGCGCGCCGACGCGCGTGAGCGCGTTGGCCGTGCGGGGAACCGATCGGCATCCCGCCATCGCGGGGGCTGCGCGTGATTTCCCCTTGCAGGTGGGTGGGGTCTTCGATCGGAGTGCGCTCGAAGCCGGGCGTGACACGCTCGTGCGGCGGTTGCGCAATGCCGGGTGGCCCCAAGCCGAAGCGCTCATCGCCTACACGACCGTGACGGCGGAGCGCAGGGCCGATGTCGAAGTGACGATTGTCCCTGGAATGCGGGCCCGGATTGGCCGTGTGACGCTGGATGTGGAGGCGCAGGACGGGACACGCGGGGTCAGTGACGCCACGATCAAGCGGGCCTTGGCGCTGCGTCCCGGCGACTGGTATTCAGCGCGCGCCATTATCGATGCACAGCGAAACCTCTATCAGACGGACGTCTTTCAGCGGGTGGAGTTGGCGCCGGATAGTGTGCAGCCTCCCGGCGACAGCATCGTCAATCTGACGGCGCGGTTGGTCGAGGGCGATCGCTGGGCGGCACGTGGCGGCATGGGGTGGGCCACGCTGGATTGCTTCCGGACGCAGGGCGCGCTGACCGATCGCGATTTTCTGCCGATGGCGCAGCGCTTGGAGCTCACGGCGCGCATCAGCAAGATCGGGATTGGCGCGCCACTCGACGGGGCACCCGATCTCTGTCAGGGGCAGGCGCGCTCGGATCCGTACAGTCGCACGCTGAATTACTACACGTCGATGACGCTGCGGCAGCCGGTGCGAGCGAATCAGGCCCGCGTACCGTCGCTCACGCTGTTCAGTTCCACGCTGTCGGAGTACCGCGCCTTTCTGCGCCGCACGCCGATCGGTGGCGTGTTGTCGGTCACCGATCCCTTCGCGCGCCGCCCGTCTCCACGCACGCCGAGCACGCTCTCGTATCAGTTGGAGTTGGGGCGTACGGAGGCGGAGCCGGCGTTCTTCTGCGCGGTGTTCAATGCGTGCGATGCGGACCTCCGCAGCTTCCTGCAACGGACGAATCGGCTGGCCGCGTTGGAATTCGCCATTTCGCGGGAACGACTTAACGATCCCCTGCGGCCAACCGGTGGCGCGGTGGTGCGTGCGACGGTCCGGCATGCCAGCACGTTGATCGGTTCTGACCGCACGCAGCAATTCAATCGCGCGACCGCGGATGCCACATGGTATCGCGCGTGGCGAGGCGTGACGCTCACGGCGCATGTGCGCGGCGGTGTCGTGCAAGGGCGCGGAAGCGGCGGTGGGGTGGGCAGCTTCATTCCGCCACAGGAGCGATTGTACGCCGGCGGTCCGACCACGGTGCGCGGGTTTCGTCAGAATGAACTCGGCCCGGCCGTGTATATCGTGAGCGGATACACGCCGGTAACTGAAAATGGCATCACGGTGTATCGCACCGATGCGACAACGACGACCGAGCGGATCGTGCCGACCGGCGGCAATACGCTGGTGCTGGGGAATCTCGAGGCGCAGATCCCGAGCCCCTTTGCCCCGCAGCTCCTGCAATTCGCCGCGTTCGCGGACGGGGGACGTTTGTGGAATCGTGGCGCGACGACCGTTGACGGCGTATCGGCGCTCAATGACCCGCCGGTGAAGATCACGCCCGGGCTCGGGGTACGCGTGGCCTCACCGTTCGGCGCGATTCGCATCGACTTCGGCTACAATCCGTATGCCTATCCGGCCGGTGCCGCGTACTTCAACGCGCCGTTGCAGGCGGGCGTGGCGCCGCTCTATTGCGTGAGTCCCGGCAATCGGCTGGTCGTCCGCGCGGCGACCGGTGGCGCGCCGGCTGCTCAGGAATCCGGTGCCTGCCCGGGTACGTTTCGACCGGCTCGGCGCAGTGGGCTGCTCGGCCGGTTGAACCCCAGCATCTGGATCGGGCAGGCGTTCTGATGGCGCTGCGCCGACGGACTCTCGTGCTGGCGACCGCCGCCGTCCTGCTGCTGATGCTGGCGGGGCTCGCCGGTGCCGTCGTGGCCCTGACGCAGACCGATCGTGGACGGGCGCTGATCGTGCGCGCCGTGGTGCCGTTGGTGCGTCGCGCCATCCCGGGGTCTCTCCATGTCGGCGCCATTCATGGCACGCTCTTTTCTGACATCACGATCGACTCGCTCGATATCCGGGGCCCGGACGGGACGCCCTTTCTCACGTCCGGTCCAATTCGTCTGACCTACGATCCGCGCGATCTCCTCGACGCGCGCATTGTCGTGAAGTCGTTGGAGGTCACGCGCCCGCAGATCACGCTCGTCGACTACGGCAGCGACGACTGGAACTGGAAGCGCGCGCTACGCAAGCCGGGGGCACGGGCCAAGGCACCGAGTACCAGCCGCTTCGGGAAGTGGATCGTGATCGACACCACGACGCTCCATGAACTCACCTTTGTGGCGCGGTTGCCGTGGACCCTCTCCGATACGCTCAAGGGCGCCAAGCGCGATAGCGCGCTGACCTACAATCTCACGCGCCTGGATGGCGAGATTCGTCGCGACGGCGACCGCCTGGTGCGGGTGTATCGCTTCGTGCGCGGCAATGTCGCACTCGGTCAATCGTCGCTCGCGCATCCTCGGCTCCCCGGTCAGCAATTTGCGGTCCAGCGCCTGGATGTCGTGTGGGTCTACCCCCCGTTCTGGTTCCGCGACCTCAAGGGCACGTTCCGCAAGCTGGGTGATTCCCTCTTCGTTGATACGGTGAAGTTTGCGCTGCCGAAGTCGCGCGCGGAGGGGATGGCGAAGGTGGTGTGGGGAAGCAATCTGCCGGTGCGCTACGACGTCCGCTTGCGCCTCGACACCGTGGCCATGACCGATCTCGCGTGGATCGACGAAACGATCCCGCACAGCGGCGGCGGTTCGGCGATGCTGCGCATGCGGAATGATCCGCGCAACCTGAACATCATCGATTACGCCATCACGCAGATGGATGCCAGCGCCCTCAAGTCGCGCATCACCGGCGACATGACCTGGGGCGTTGGCGGATTCGTGACCCGCCTGAGCGATGTCGACCTCAACCTGCAGCCGGCACATACCGATCTCTTGCGCTGGTTCAACGGCGAGCCGTTTCCGTACGATTGGCGCGGGCGCTTGAACGGACGGGTGCGCGCAAGCGGCGGGTTCGTCACGCGGTGGAAGCTGGACGAGGCGAGCGTGCGCTTCGAGGACGAACATGTGCCTGGCGCGGTCTCACGGGCGCGGGCCACCGGCTCCATCAACCTCTTTACACCGGCCGAAGCGATCCTGCAGGGGATCGATCTCGACATCGAGCGGCTGGATTTCCGGACGCCGCGTTTCGTGAATCCGATGTTCGCGGAGCTCAACGGCTTTGCGCGCGGACGCGTGCGGCTCGATTCCCTCTGGTACGACGCGTTCTTCAGTCGGGCCGATGTGGAGTTGGTAGATGGCCCGGGACAGCCCTCGCGCTTCACCGGCGCGGGACGCTATACGCTGGTCCCCGAAGGGGTCGTCTTCGATGTCGACATGCAGGCCGCGCCGCTCTCCTATACCACGCTGTCGCGGTCGTATACGTCGATGCCGCTCCGTGGATCGGCCATTGGGCGGATTCGGGCGAAGGGGATGGCGGATCGCATGGACCTCACGACCACCCTCGCCGGCGAAGGGGGCGAACTGTTCTTCACCGGCACGGCAGACGCCCTCGAACCGACGATGGGTGCGACCGGGGCGTGGCGCGTTCGCGGGGCGAATATCCAGTCGCTGTTTGGTGATGCCCGTCTGCCGGTGACGGCGCTGAACATGTCAGGCACCGTCGACCTGTACGGGGTCACGAACGCCGCGGGGGTGTTGCGCGACGATTCCTTCGTGGGACCGTTGCGTGCGACAGTGGAGGAATTCTCACGCATCGCGGATGCTCGCGTGTATGGGGGCAGCGTCGCCCTCCGCTTCGATGCGGGCGTGCTGCGCGTGGATACCCTCACCATGGAATCCTCCGCCATTCGCATGACGGCACACGGCGGCGTGGCATTCGATCGGCAGCGTCGCGACTCGCTGCAGCTCACGATGTATGCCGATTCCCTCGGCGGCCTCCGGCCGTGGCTCGCGTCCACGACGGCCAGCGGTACGCCGTGGTTGCTCCCCACCGACACGTTGCGCGGGACCGCGCAGACCATGGTGCGGCTCACCGGGTCCGTGGATACACTCGACACCCAGGGGCTCGACCTGGATATGGCGGGCGACCTTGCCGGACTGGTCGTGGCGGCGACCCGTTCGATGCGTGCGGGTTTCGATTTGCAGGCGCGGGATATTCTGCGCGCCCTCGATGGCCGTTTCCAACTCCAGGCGGATTCGGCGCGCCTCGGCGGTATCGATATCGCCAACATGTCCGTGCGCGCCACGTTACGTGACGGGCTGGCCGAACGGTTTGCCGTCGCCATGCGCACCCCTTCGGAGTCGCGAATCAGCGTGGGGGGGCAGGTCGCGCGCGAAGGCGACGTCACACGCATCCGCGTCGATACCCTGACGGTCCGTGTCGATAGTGGATTGACGCGCCCGCGCGGCTTCCAGCTCCGTGAGCCGGCCACGCTCCGACTCGACGTCGCCGGAGGCGGGACCCTCGATGGATTGACGCTGCAGCACACCGACACCGGACGGCTGAGCGTGCGAGGCGCGTTGACGGCGGCCGGCGCGGTGCAAGGTACGCTTGAGGCAGACCATGTGCCGCTCTACGACTTGGGCCGCCTGCTGCAGGCCTCGGGGCTGTCGCAGGGGACCGCCAGCGCGTCGATGACCGTGGGTGGCACGCGCGATCGGCCACAGCTCGAGGGGCGGATTGCCCTGCAGGATGCGGTCGCCGGTCGTTTGCGGTTCGGCGATCTCGTCGCACAGGCGCGATACGATAGTACCAGGCTGACGGTCGACGGCTCGCTGCGTCTTGGCGGACGCGAGGCGCTGCGTGGGACGGCACGATTGCCGCTCGATTTGGCCCTCCGTGCCACGCCGAACCGTCGATTGGACGCGCCACTCGAAGGGCGCGTATCTGCCGAGCGCACCGATTTGGGATTGCTGACATCGCTGCTACCGGACGTCACGGGTGCCCGCGGGACTCTGGAAACCGATGTCAATCTCACCGGGACATGGGCACGCCCACGACTCCGTGGACGCGTGCGACTCGACAGTGCGGCCTTCTCGCTCGCGAATCTCGGCATTCAAATTGATCGCGCAGCAGCTGACATCCGGCTTGATGGTGATACGATTGCGATTCGACGATTCCGGGCGTCGAGTGGCCTCGAGAGCGATTCCGTCGGACTCTCCGGATTCATCGGTATCACCGAGATTGCGCGCCCCGACTTCGACCTGCGCTTGTCGGCCAACAACTTCCTCGCGGTCGACAAGGCTCGCACGGCCTCCTTGGCGGTCACCACCACGACCCCGCTCGCGCTGACCGGTAACGGGGATGCGCCCACGCTGCGCGGGGCGCTGCGGATTGATCGCGGTCGCGTCTACATCTCCCAGTTGGCGCAACGGCGGGCGTTGGATCTGACCGATGACATCACGCTCATCGATAGTGTGCGCCTCGGCGTGAATGCCCTCCTGCCATCGGCACCCAGCGCACTGGTTCAGAATCTCGCCCTCGACAACGTACGCCTGCAGGTGGGTGAGGATGTGTGGCTGCGATCGCCCGAAGCCAATCTCAAGCTGGGCGGACAGCTGCGCGTCACCCGCTCATCGCGCGACGGGCAACGCGCCCGTCTGGCGCTGTCGGACTCGTTGACCGTGCAACGCGGTACGTATCAGCTCAATCTCGGCCTGGCGCGCCCCGGTTTCGAAGTGGAACGCGGGCTGGTGCGGTTTTTCGGCGATCCCGATCTCGAGCCCACGCTCGACATCACGGCGTTGCACACCGTGCGCGAGACGCGTGCGAACTCCAATCGGCAGGACGTGCGCATTCGGGTCAACATCGGCGGGACACTCGATCGGCCTACGCTCGCGCTGACCAGTGCCGACAATCCGCCCCTCCCCGAGAGCGACATGCTCAGCTATCTCGTCACGGGCGAGCCGGCGTATGCGCTGCTCGGGACGCCGTACGCCGAGCAGGGGGCGACGCTCGCGCTGCGCTTGGCGGGCAGCTATCTGTCGAGTCGCCTTGCCGGTGGCCGCTTCGATGTGGTGCAGGTCGAACCGACCGCGTTGAATCCGGGGGATGCCGCCAACCTGCGTCAGAATGGACTTGGCATTCTCGCCTCGACGCGCGTGGGCGTTGGCGGTCAGGTCGCACGAAATACTTACTTCACCTTCAGCACCGGGCTGTGTGGGCTGGCGCCGCAGGCAAACGGTGGAGGCGATGCACTCTCGCTGTTTGCGCAGGGACTCGGTGTGAAGGTCGAGCGCCGCTTCGAGCGCGGCCTATCGTTGTCGTTGGGGCTTGAGCCGGCCTCCAGTGCGCAGGCGTGCGGTCGACTGGGGATCAGCCGGACCTTCCAGCAGACGCCACCGCAGGTCGGCATCGACTTCTTCCGATTCTGGACGTTCTGATGCCGACGACAACGCTCCTGTCCGTTCTGGAGGAGTTGGAGCGCGCTGATGATGCTGCTGCGCGCCTCGATGCGGTGGTGACCGGACTGCAGTCGATGGGGTTCGGGCAGGTGGTGGGCGTCCTGTTCGATGATGCACTGAATCCCGTGCATACGGTCGGCGCTGGTCGCGAAGAGGCGAAGGGGTTGCCACTGGCACCGCTCCCCGGAGCAGTGTGGCGTCGCCGCATGACGCAGCTCGAGCGGCTGGGGACGAGTGATGTGGCGCTGTTGCGGGGCACCG
>JBDKIJ010000015.1:0-5327 GCA_039797155.1 Gemmatimonadota bacterium
CGATATCAGACGGCGGGGAGGCGCTGTCCGTCGTGATGTCGAACGTCTGCGCCGACGCGATCGGGTCGATGCGCCAGTCCCACGTGTTCGGACTGGTCTTCCACATCTGCAGTTTGACGTCGTGCTTCGTGCCCTGCGAATCGAAGACGGCGATCTGCGTTTCGGTCCATGCCTTTTCGTTGACGGGAAGCGCGCGGACGAGCGGGTCGTTGAAATCACCCTGGAACGCCGGCGCCGAAGCACTCAGGTTGCCCGCCAGCTTGATCTCCGACGTCGGCTTGGCCGATACCTTCTGTCCGAACGGGAGACGGATGTCCTGAATCCCGTCCTGCAGCACCCCGTTCTCGTACATGCGCCCCTGCACGATGAAGCCGTTGGCTGGCGAGACGAGCTGACCGAGCGCGTCCACCTGGAAGTTGCCGGCGCGGGTGTAGTAGCTCTGGTTGCCCTTGCGGACGACGAAGAACGAGTCACCCTGAATCGCGACGTCCGTGTTCAGGCCGGTCGTTTCCAGGTTGCCTTGGCTGAAGACCTGGTCGATTGACCCGATCTGCATGCCCAGACCGATCTGGATCGGGTTGATACCACCCTGATCGCCGGGCGGACGGCTCGCGCCCTGCAGGAGCTGCGCAAAGCCCTCCTTGAAGGTGACGCGGCCGGCCTTGAAGGCCACCGTGTTGACGTTGGCGATGTTGTTACCAATGACGTCCATGCGGACCTGATTGTTGCGCAGGCCGGAGACGCCGGCATAGAGCGAACGAAGCATTCGGGTGTGTCCTCGGGTTGAGTCGCGTTCAGCGGGGATTCAGCGGGAGTCGGCGTGACCGGAATCGGTCAGCTGCGCAGCTGGATGAGCTGGGCCATCGGCAGCTGCATGGAATCGCCGATGAGGAGGATGGGGTTGCCGTTGTCGTACTTCATGCCGGTAATCCGTCCGGCCGTGTACGTCTTTACCGATTGATACGGGCCGCCATCCGTTGCGACCTCGAACTTGTACTTGTAGGTCCCGGCGGGGAGCTTGGGCTCCCACGTGTAGTCGCCAAGTTCGAACGACTGTTGCCCGGGCTTGACCTGTCCGACCGATGCCACGCCGACCGTGCGCCCCTGGGCGTCGGTCACCGTGATGCGCCCGGTGCCGGCGAGCGATCCGGTGTCCACCACGATGGTGCCCTTGCCGGCGCGATCCACGAAGGTGGTATCGCCGGCGGCCACGCCGATCTTCCCGACGGTCCCCATCGCCATCTGCCCTTCGATGAGCTGGGCGAGTTCGTCGGAGCGTTCGGTTTGCGTCTTCTCGAGCGATTCGATCGCCGCCTTGGTATCGGCTTCGGCCGCAGCCTGGGCCTCGAGCGACTTGTTCATCGTGACCAGCTGCTCCACGGTGGAGAACTGCGCGAGCTGCGCGGCCATCTCCTTGCCGTCCATCGGATTCAGCGGGTCCTGATTCTTGAGCTGCGCGACAAGCATCTTGAGGAACTCGTCACGCCCCATCGCCTTCGAGTTCGTCGGCAACGCGGCACGCGGGGCCGACGGCTGCGCCGGTCCCGTCACGGGGGGCGCCTCCGTGGTCGCGTTGTACCTCGCCGGAGCGAAGGCACGGGCTGTGTCGATCATTACTCCACTCCCTTCAGGTAGTTCAGGAAGCGTTCGCGATCCTGCTGCTGGCGCTCCTGCTGCTCACGATCGTTGCGATCACGAGCCGAAGGCTCGCGCCGCGCGTCGTCCTGCCGATCGTGCTGACGGGTTGCGCGCTCCCGGTCCTGGCTCGCGCTCGTGTCGGTGTTCGACGTCGAGGTGGAGCCGGCCAGCGCCAATGCGTCTCGGTCGCCGATGCCGGAGACCCCTTCGGGGGCGTCCGGTGCACGGCCACTGATTCGCACCGAGTCCGCGTCGAGGCCATGTCGCCCCAACGCGTCCTGCAAATCCGCAGTCTGCATACGCAAACGGTTTGCCAGATCCGCGTCTGTGACGATAGAGGCGTTTATTGTGTTACCGCGCATGTCGATCGTGATGCGCTCTGACGGGCCGTTTTCATTCGGGAGATCGAGCGTGACGCGCGAAACGGGCGCGTTGTTCGCGCCGGCGCGGAGCTGGTCGATGTCGGCGATGCGCTGGCTCTGATCGACGCCCGGCACGGCACGCGTTGCCGCTGTCGGGTCGATCGTGCCGGCAAAAGTCGCCGAGGTATTGAGGCCGAAGGTGCTCGGGACCAGGTCATCGCGGCGCGCGCTGTCGCCGTCCTGCCGCGACTCGCGGTGTCCCGAATCCGAGGCCAGCTGCGACGACAGCGTCGAGGCCATCATCGGCGACGCCGCCGATGCCGAGGAAGCGACGCCGGCGACTCCAGCGATGCCGGCGACGCCGGCCACGCCCGCCGGGCGGGCCTGACCCGCCTGGGCTTGGCCGTTCACCGACGCCATCATGTTGGCCGACGATCCTGCGTCCGTCACAGCGGCGCCACGCGGCAGCTCGAGATGCCCGGGGTCCTTCATGCCGAGGGTCCGGAGCCCTTCCTCACGCGCGATCTGCTGCAGACGGGCATAGGCCTCGCTGTTGCCATAGCTGCCATCGATGATCACATCGACGGCTTCGCCACGCGTGTGCGCGGAATCGCGCGTCCAGGTCACGACCTGACCATCGCGTGAGCGCCCCTGCTCGAACAGCCAATCCTGACGCTCCTGCGAGCGCACACTCTCCACCACGCGCACGTCATGCCCGAACTCGGCCTGCATGCGCTCCATTACGCGCTCCAACTTGCCGCGCAGCTCCGGCGCAACGTCGGAGAGGTCGCGGGTAGGCGCGTCGACGGCGTGTGTGGCGTTACCCGCCGCACCATTGGCCAGCTGGACTCCAGCTGCCGTGCCGGCCTTCGCCAGCAGCGCATCCAGCGTCGCGCGCATGTCGGCGCCCTGCGTGTCGCCTAGGGCGAGCAACTGCTCGACGCTCGTCCCGCGCTGCGTCGCCGTGCGCGCGAGTGCCGCCAACGTCAGCGCCCCGCCCCGCGAACCACGTGATGAGGCCAGCGCGCCCAGCGCCGACGTGCTGTCGCCGCCGGCGACTCCATTCGGCGTTGCCGACAAGAGCCCATACCGTAGCGCCTCGGCCGCTTCAGCCGAGCCGGCCGCGTTCGCGCCTTGAGCACCGGCGAGCAGGCGGTCCACAAGCGACGCCCCTTCCGGTGGCAGCTGCTTCACGAGATCGGCGCGCAACTGTGGATTGTTGCCGGCGAGCAGTGCGAGGACCGCCGAGAAGTCGGCGGCATTGGTACCCTCTGCCGATGACGCGTCATTCGCGCGGACCACGTCCTCGGTGCGCGGCGCGCGGGTCGTCCGCTGCGGCTGCTGTGATGCGTTGAGAGACATCAGTGGTGAGCTCACGGGTTCACGCTGCCCGGCGCTTTGGGCGCGGTCCCCTTGGTGATGGCGGCGGCACGGGGCGCCGGCATCGCGGTGAGAATGGCGGCGGCCTGGCGATCGTTCATCTGGCCGAGAATCGTGCGGATGTCGGTGTCGGTCATCTGATCCAGCACCTTCGCGGCATCCTTCGGCTGCATAGCGCCGAAGATCTTGGCAAGGCGCTGCTCGGGCATGGTGGTCGTGACGGCCGACTCCTTCGCGGTCTTGGCGAGCGCCGCTGCCGCATTGGTCGTCAGCTTGTCGGCGCTTTTGGGTGCGGGGGCCGGCGCCGCCGCGGCAGGCTTGGCTTCCGCTTTCGCCTCCACCTTGGCTGCTGCAGCCGGCTTGGCCTCCGCCTTCGCCTCATGTCCCGTGTCCTTCTTCGGTTCGTGCTCGGGCGCCGCATGGCCGGCTGGCTCGTGTGTGCCTGATGCGGAATCCGCGTGCGCCGCTTCGAGGGCCCGGAGGCTGTCGGCCGGCGTTAGCGGCTCAGCGTGGCTGCTATCCGCCGGCGCTTCTTCTTCCGCCTTCTTGAGCGAATCGGCTACCGCCTTCACGCTGTCGGCCACGTGGGCCGAATCGGCGGCGAATCGGGCAGAGGCGTTCATGTACGAGTAGCCGGAGCCGCCCGCGAGGCCGACGAGAAGACCCACTACACCTGGAATGATCAGAGGCTTCATGACTGCGAGTCCTGGTTATTCGTGTCCGTCTTGCGTGCGAACTGCATGAGGGCCACCTCGTCCATCAGGAGACGGTCCTTCTGCGCTTCTTCCGCGCGCCAATGTTCGGCATGCCGATCCTTCAGGCGGTCCAGTACGCGACGATCGCGCGCGGCCACTTCGAGGCGGGCCTTTGCTTCGTCAACGACGATTTCCGCCGCCTTGAGGTCATCATCCGCACGCTCGAGCCGCGCATCGAGCGCGTCGATCGCCGCACCGAGCTGCATCAGATGGCCGATGCGGGGGCTCGAGACGGTGGCCGACTCCAACTGCGAGCGCGAATCCGACCGCATCGCGGCGAGGATGTCCTTCGCTTCCTGCGCCTTGTCCGCTTCGGCTTGCGCCGCCGCCAACGCGCGCGCCTTGGCCTGCTCGGCCTGCTCGCGCAACTCGAGAATCCGCTGCAGCCGGAACTTGAAGCTCACATCGTCCTCCGGCTGGCCTGGATCGACTGTTCGATCTGCTCCCCGATCTGCGCGAGCGCCATGTACGTGTCGCCGTAGGGCGACGTGTCACTGGGCCGCTGCTGCAGGAAGTCGAGCACCTTGTGGCGATACTGGATCGCGGCGTCGACGTAGGGATCCGATCCCTTCTGGTACGCACCGACCATGATCAGGTCTTCCTTTTCGCGATACGCCGCTTCGAGGCGGAGCATGGCGCCGCCGCTCTTCTTCTGCAGTTCGTTCGTGATCAGGTCCTTCACACGACTCTTCGAGTCGAGCACGTCGATGGCCGGAAAGTGATTCTGCGCCGCCAGGCGACGCGTCAGTACGATGTGACCATCGAGAATCGAGCGGGCCGCATCGGCGACCGGCTCGTTGAAGTCGTCACCGTCGACGAGGACGGTATAAATGCCGGTGATGCCGCCCCGCTCGCCGTTGCCCGCGCGCTCGAGGAGACGCGGCAGGTTCGCGAACACCGACGGCGGATAGCCCTTGGTCGTGGGCGGCTCGCCCGTCGCCAGACCGATTTCGCGCCAGGCCATCGCCACACGCGTCACCGAGTCCACCATCAGCAGCACCTGCTTCCCCTGATCGCGGAAATACTCGGCGATCGCCGTCGCCACCAGCGCGCCACGCGCACGCACCAGCGCGGCCTGATCGCCGGTCGCCACGATCACGACGGAGCGGGCCAGTCCTTCCTCGCCCAGCGAATGTTCGATGAATTCCCGCACTTCCCGTCCGCGCTCGCCAAGGAGCGCGATCACGTTCAC
>JBDKIJ010000016.1:0-3629 GCA_039797155.1 Gemmatimonadota bacterium
TCCCGGGCGTGATTGCCAGCGGGAAGATCGTCGCGGAGCTGATTGGTGAGGCCCCTGCCGGCGAGCGGGCACGCACGCCGGAGCCGGCGCTGGTTGGCTGAACGGCCCACCAGAACACCGAGCGGTACACCGGGTGTGAACGCGCGGGGATTGGCCAAGCGAGCCAGTCCCCGCGCTCTCTCTTCCCCACTAGATTTCCCGGAATGAACCTGACCATTACCCCGACCGAGACCACTGGCGTCTCCCGTCGCCTGCAGATTTCCGTGCCGGCCGACACCGTGGCCTCCTTTGAGGATCAGGCGGCGCGCAAGTACGCGACGCAGGTCCGTATCCCCGGCTTCCGCCCCGGGAAGGCGCCGCCGTCCATGGTGCGCAAGCGCTTCCCCGAAGCCGTACGCCAGGAAGCGATTGAGATCGTGATCAACGAAGCGTTCCGGGTGGCCATCGAGCAGCAGGGGCTCAAGCTCGCCGCGCAGCCGCATGTGCATGACCTCAAGGCCAACCCCGGCGAAGCGCTCGAGTTCGAATTGCACTGCGAAGTGCGCCCGGAGCTCGCGCTCGACAGGGTGGACGGCTTCACGATCACGCGGAAGGAAAACGTCGTGACCGACGAGCTGATCGAGGAGCAGATCGAGCGCATCCGCGATCAGAAGGCCCAGTGGACGCCAGTCGAGGAGAAGGCCGCACCCGGGGACATGGTCACCGTTTCGCTTGCGACGGCCGACGCCGATGGGACGCTCCCCGAGGGGAAGGAGTACCGCATCGTGCTCGGCGGTGGCCAGGCCATTCCGGGTATCGAGGAGCTCATCATGGAAACGGTGCCGGGCGCGACGACCGAAAAGTCGGTGCGGTGGCCGGACGATTTCCCGGATGAAACCCAGCGCGGGACGACCAAGCTGGTGCGTGTGGCCGTGAAGGATGTGAAGAAGAAGACGCTGCCGGCGCTGGACGACGCGTTCGCACGGGAAGTGGGTGACTTTGATACGGTGCAGGCGCTGCGTGATGCGGTGCGCACCGACATGACGGAGCATGCCAAGCGCGAAGCGGATGCGGATGTGAAGGGGCAACTGATCGAGCAGATCATCGAAGCCAATCCGTTCGACGTCCCGAAGGCGTGGGTCATGCAGATGGTCGATGGCTACATGCAGATGTACGGCGTCCCCGAGCAGCAGCGGCAAAATTTCGCGCAGGAGTTCATGCCGATGGCCGAACGGCAGGTGCGTCGCGATCTCGTGATCGACACGCTGGCCGAGCGGGAATCGTTGCAGGCGAGCGCGGCAGACGTCGATGCCCGCATCGAGGAACTGGCCAAGGCCCGGAACGCCGACCCCGGCCAGGTGTACGCGCAGCTGCAGAAGTCCGGTCGCCTGACCGAAATCGAACGCGAGCTCACCGAGGAGCGCGTGTTCGCCTGGTTGCTCGAGAAGAACCCGGTGACGTCGGCGTAAGCGACGGCACCTCTACCCGTTCCGGAGAGTCGCAGACATGGCATCGATCTACATGCCGTACATCATCGAGCGCTCCAGCCGCGGCGAGCGGACGTACGACATCTTCTCGCGCCTGCTGATGGATCGCATTGTGTTCCTGGGGTCGCCGATCAACGACGACGTCGCGAACATCATCATCGCCCAGATGCTCTTTCTCGAGGCGGATAACCCCGAGAAGCCGATCCATCTGTACATCAACTCGCCGGGCGGTTCCGTCTCGGCCGGCCTCGCGATGTACGACACGATGCAGTTCATCAAGGCGCCGGTCCACACCACCTGCATGGGCATGGCCGCGTCGATGGGAGCGTTCCTGCTCTGTGCCGGCGCGGCGGGCCACCGCAGCGCGCTGCCGCACTCGCGCATCATGATCCACCAGCCGTCGCAGAATGGTGGTGGCGGGTCAGCGTCGGACATCGAGATCCAGGCGAAGGAAATCCTGTATCTCCGCTCGAAGATGAACGAGCTGATGGCGAAGCATACGGGGCGTCCTGTCGAGCAGATCGAGCGCGACACCGATCGCGATCGCTTCATGAGCGCGGAAGACGCGAAGGTCTACGGGCTCGTCGATAATGTCATCCAGCACCAGGCGGAGCTGGTCAGCGCGCGCTGATCAGGGAGTGCGGGTCAGCGTGCGCTGACCCGCATCCGGATTTCGACGGCCGGGCGGGTCGTCAGGCGAGCATACGGCCTGACCTCGCCCGGTTCGTGCGTATGGAAGTCGAATCGGCGCGCCAGACGCGCGAGAATGAGGGCCGTTTCGATGGTCGCGAAGGCCGCGCCGACGCAAATGCGCGGCCCGGCTCCGAAGGGCAGATACGCGCCGGGCACCTGCGTCTTTTCGCGCTCGGGGAGGAAGCGGTCCGGATCGAAGCGGTCCGGATGCTCCCACAGCTTCACGTGGCGATGCATGCTCCACGGCGCGATCATCAGCATGGTCCCCCGCTTCACGCGACGCCCCGCGATCTCGGTATCCCGACCCGCGACCCGTGGCAGGAAGGTGATGGGTGGATACAGCCGCAGCACCTCGCGGAAAAAGTTCCGCACATAGGGCATCCGCTTCGTGTGTTCGAGGAGCACCGGGCCGTCACCGACCACGCGTGCGACTTCGTCGCGAATCCGCGCCGCCACATCCGGGCGCTGCGACAGGATGAAGAACGCCCACGTCAGTGAGCTGGCGGTCGTCTCGTGCCCGGCGAGAAAGAACACGCCCAGCTGATCGATCAGCCCTTCACGGGTGAAGGGCGCCCCGGTATCGTCGCGCGCCTCCAGAATGGCCCCGGCAATGTCATCGTACTCCGGATGCTCGAGTCGTGCATCGAGCATCGCGCCCAGATGCGTCCGGATGCGCGCGCACGCCTCGCGTACCGGTGCCGATTGCGCATGCGGCGACCAGGGCTTGTCCCAGAGCATGCGCTTGATATCGATGCTCCCCACCTGTCGCTCGAAGCGCATGAAGTCGTCGAACACCTCCTGCGAGGTGTCGCCCCGCAACGGTACGGAAAAGATGGTCCGCGTAATCACATCGGCGGTGAGATGGCTCATCGCCGCGTCCAGCGAGAAGAGGGCGCCACTCCGCGCCTGTTCGCTCCACTGCGCCTCGAAATCATCGACGGCCGCCGCCATGAAGTCGAAGGCGCGGTTGATCCGCATGTGCGAGAACGCCGGATCCACCATACGCCGCTGTCGCCGCCAGGTATCACCGCTGGTGACGAACATCGAATTGCCGACGAGATCCTCAAGCGCCTCGACGAAGAGGTCATTCTTGGGGAAGGTGTCGTGGTCGGCGAGGATGCGCCCGACCCACTCGGGGTCATTCACCAGCAGGATGCCGCGCCGCGTGTAACCCAACGGCGTGACCATCTCCCGGTAGGCGATATCCGGGAGCAGACTGAGCAGGTCCTTCTCCCGCCGCCACAGCAGGCGTAACAGCGACGGCACCGGTGGGCGTGGCACGGGCGCAGGCGGACGCCACAGCACCGCCGCATCAGCCATGGGCGACCCCGGACGGCGTCGCGCGCCGCATCGCCAAACGAATCTTCGTCTGGTGGTAGATGATGAGGACCAGGCCGATCACCAGCGGAATCGCCCACATGCGCGGATCAAGGGCCCCATCGGGGTTCAGGCGTACGAACCCGAAGGCCA
>JBDKIJ010000017.1:0-5637 GCA_039797155.1 Gemmatimonadota bacterium
AGCCTGGGCGCCCGGTCTCGAGCGCTCGCAGCGCCTTCTGGAACGCTTCCTTGAACGTCCGGCCTATCGCCATGGACTCGCCGACCGACTTCATCTGCGTGGTGAGTCCCGGATCGGTCGCAGCAAACTTCTCGAATGCGAAGCGTGGGCACTTCACGATGACATAATCGAGCACCGGCTCGAAGCTCGCCGGCGTCGTCTTCGTGATGTCATTGGGCACGTCGTCGAGCGTGTACCCCACGGCGAGCTTGGCCCCGATCCGCGCGATCGGGAAACCGGTAGCCTTGGACGCCAGCGCCGACGACCGCGACACGCGCGGGTTCATCTCGATGACGATCAACTCGCCATTCAACGGATTTACGGCGAACTGGACGTTGCATCCGCCCGCATCCACGCCGATTTCGCGAATGATCGCGACGGCTGCGTCGCGCATGACCTGATATTCGCGATCGGTGAGCGTCATCGCGGGAGCGACCGTGATCGAGTCGCCAGTATGCACGCCCATCGGATCGAGGTTTTCGATCGAGCAGACAATGACCACATTGTCTGCGCAGTCGCGCATCACTTCGAGTTCGTACTCCTTCCACCCGAGGAGCGAACGCTCGATAAGCACCGAGTGCACCGGCGAGAGATCGAGGCCGCGACGCACCATCGTTTCGAACTCATCGCGGTTGTACGCGATACCGCCCCCGGTGCCGCCGAGCGTGAAGGACGGCCGAATGATGGCCGGGAAGCCGGTGTTCTCCACGGCGGCCAGTGCCTGCTCGAGCGTCGTGACCGTGGTGCCGGTGGGGCACTTGAGCCCGATCTTTTCCATCGCATCGGCGAAGAGCTTGCGGTCTTCGGCCACACGGATGGCCCGGGCGTTGGCGCCGATGAGCTCGCACCCATACTTCTCGAGCACGCCATCATCGTATAGCTTGAGCGCGACGTTCAACGCCGTCTGCCCGCCCATGGTGGGGAGCACCGCATCCGGGCGTTCCTTCGCGATGACCTTCTCGACGAACTCCGGCGTGACCGGCTCGATGTAGGTGCGATCCGCGAACTCCGGATCGGTCATGATGGTCGCCGGATTGGAATTCACGAGGATGACCTCGTAGCCCTCCTCCCGCAGCGCCTTGGTGGCCTGGGTTCCGGAATAGTCGAACTCGGCGGCCTGCCCGATCACGATCGGCCCGGAGCCGATCACGAGAATTCGATGCAGGTCAGAACGTCGCGGCATGGCGGAGATCGTCGATGATGTCGTCCAAGGAATGCACAGCGCGCCACGACGTGGCATGCTGAAGCTTGCGGGGATCCCCAATCAGCACGGGGACATCCACCGGTCGAACCAGCGCAGGATCCTCAACGGGCACGGCCTGCGATCCACATCGCGCCAAGACCCGATCAAGAAGCTGCTGCACCGACCATCCGATGCCGCTGGCCACGTTGTACGCCTCACCCGGCGTACCCCGAAGACAGAGAGAAATATAGGCGGCCACGACGTCGCGAACATGCAGGAAATCGCGAACGGGGGACCGGTTACCCACCGGCATCGGGGTACCGCGCGGGGCATCGGCCAGCTGGCGCGCCCGCTCTACGAGGGCCGGGAGCAAGAAGCGCGTCGTTTGTCCGACGCCGCTGTGATTGAAGCTTCGCGCCACGACCACTTGGAGCCCGGTCGCACGCCACTGTTGCAGCCCGAGGATCTCCTGCGCCGCCTTGGTGGCGGCATAGACGGTCCGTGGCGCCTGCGTGGCGGTCTCGGCCAGTGGGTATTGGTGCGAGGGATCGCTGCCGTACTGCTCGGCACTCCCGACCAGTAGCACGACGGGGTCCACACCATGCCGGTCGCGCGCCCGATGCACATGGTGCAGGAGGCGGGCGGTGGCGGTCACGTTGATGTCCCACGAAAGGGCCGGATCGGAGGCCGCGGTGGGCACGTGGGAAATCGCCGCGAGGTGAATGACCGTATCTGGCACCGACGCATCAACTGCCCCGCGCACATACTGATCGTCGCGGAGATCACCGATCATCCAGCGAAGGTGGCCGCGTTCGTCACGCGGGCGCTCACCGTGTCGGCGATCGCCTGCCGGGACCTCGGTGGATAGCGCGACGACCTCGCACCCCTGCTCCAGCAAGGCCGGAAGCAGCCACTGACCGACGAAGCCCCCGGCGCCGGTCACGAGGACCCGACGTAGGGCGCGCGGCGCCGCGCGTTCCTCCGTTGCCTGCTCCGTGGTCACTGCCGCTGACGGTATCGCTCGAGGTCGGCCTCGACCATCATCTGCACGAGTTGCTGGAAGCGCACCGACGGCTCCCATCCCAGCTGCTGGCGTGCCTTGGTGGGATCACCCACCAGGAGATCGACTTCGGCGGGGCGGAAGAACCGCTCGTCCTGCACCACGTGGTTGCGATAGTCGAGCTCGGCGGCACGGAAGGCGGCCTCGCAGAAGTCGCGCACGGACCATGTCTCGCCGGTCCCGATGACGTAATCATCCGGCGTGTCCTGCTGCAGCATCCGCCACATCGCCTCGACGTAGTCGCCCGCAAACCCCCAATCGCGCCGCGCGTCGAGGTTGCCGAGCCGCAGCTCCTGCTGCAGCCCCAACTTGATGCGCGCAACACCGTCGGAAATCTTCCGCGTTACGAACTCGAGACCCCGACGCGGCGACTCGTGATTGAAGAGGATGCCGGAGACCGCGTAGAGATCGAAGCTTTCGCGGTAGTTCACGGTGATCCAGTGGCCGTAAACCTTGGCCACGCCGTATGGGGAGCGCGGATAGAACGGCGTCGATTCGCGCTGCGGCGTCTCCACAACCTTTCCGAACTGTTCGCTGGAGCTGGCCTGATAGAAGCGCGCCTTGGGCGCCGCTTTCCGCATGGCTTCCAGCATGCGCGTAACGCCGAGGGCGGTGAACTCGCCGGTGAGGACAGGCTGGGCCCACGAGGTCTGCACGAAGCTCTGCGCCGCGAGGTTGTAGATCTCGTCGGGGCGAACGGCTTCGACGACATCCGTCAACGACGTCTGGTCGAGCAGATCGGCGGAGTGCAGTTCAACGGAGTCGACGAGGTGCGCGATCCGTTCATAAGGTGTCGTCGATGATCGACGAACGATCCCTACCACTCGGTATCCCTTCGCAAGCAGGAGCTCGGCGAGATAGGAGCCATCCTGCCCAGTGATGCCGGTAATCAGCGCTGTTTTCGTCATCGTGTGTAGGACCATGGTTCGGGACGCGGAGACCGGACGTGCAAAGCGGGGAGCGTCGCATTGCGCGAGCTCCCCGCTTTGGCTCATCCGTGCGGTGCGTTACGCGACGGCGACCTGACCGCGCGGTGCGCGCTGCACCTTACCAGCGGCCAGGCAACGCGTGCAGACCTTCACCTTAATGATCTTGCCCGCCTCGAGCGTACGCACGACCTGGAGGTTCGGCTTCCAGGTGCGACGGGTCTTGTTGTTCGCGTGGGACACGTTGTTGCCGAATGCAACACCCTTGTCGCACGAATAGCAGCGATTGCGATTGATGGCCATGGGTGTGTGCCTCAGCTCAGGATCAGTTCGATCCGCGCCATCTCCGCGCCGTCACCCTTGCGGTGACCGGTCTTGAGAATGCGCGTGTACCCGCCCGGACGCGTAGCGAACGCCGGACCGAGCTCCTGGAAGAGCTTGTCGGCGGCCTCACGCTTCTGGACATGCTTCCCGGCCAGTCGGCGCGCGTGGAGCGTGCCGGTGCGGGCCTTGGTGATCAGCTTCTCGACGAACGGGCGCAGCTCCTTGGCCTTGGCCTCGGTCGTCTCGATCGCGCCCTGCTCGATGAGCGAGGTCGCGAGATTGCGGAGCAGCGCGAGGCGCTGCTCACTCGTCCGCCGGAGCTGGCGGTTGGCCTTACGATGGCGCATGGGCGATCAATCCTCGTCTTCGTCGTCGTCAGGGGCGTTCTCGGCCGCACGGCTGGGCGGGGTGCCCATATCGAGGATGCGCACCCCATCGGTGCTTTCCTCGTAGCGCATGCCGAAATTGAGCCCTTCCTTCTCGAGCAGCGCGGCGATTTCCTGCAGGGACTTCTTGCCGAAGTTCTTGACCTGGAGGATCTGCGCCTCGGTCTGGCGAACCAGATCGCCGAGCGAGCGGATGTTGGAATTCTTCAGGGAGTTGACCGAGCGAACCGAGAGTTCGAGATCGTCGATCGGCGTGCGGAACAGCTCGGCCAGACGGATGGCATCGGAATTCGCGCCATCGCCGTGCGCACCGGGCTGAGCGGACGCCGACGACCCGAAGCCCACGAAATACTGGAAGTGGGTCTGGGCGAGGGCGGCCGCGTAGCTCACTGCTTCCTCCGGCGACATTGTGCCGTTGGTTTCGACGGTGAGCGTGAGGCGGTCGTAGTCGGTGCGCTGCCCGACGCGGGTTTCCGCGACGGTGAAGTTGGCCCGACGGACCGGATTGTAGATCGCATCGATCCGCACGACATCAACCGGAAGGTTCTTGTCGGCCGGATGCTGGTCGCTCTCGACGTAGCCGCGTCCCTTGTTGACGTAGAGCTCGACCGTGAAGTCGCGCTCGTCCGTCACCGTGAAGAGGTGATGCGCCGGATCGACGACCTTCACGCCACCGGTCGCGACGATGTCGCCCGCGGTGATCGCGCCCGGCCCACGCTTCTGAATGCGCAGGACGGTCTGCTCAACCTCGTCCGGGAGGGACAGGGTGAGCGTCTTGAGGTTGCCGATGATCTGGTGCACGTCTTCGACGACGCCCGCGATGGTCTGGTGCTCGTGCACGACGCCGTCAATGCGGAACGCCCACACGGCGGAGCCACGGAGCGACGACAGGAGCAGTCGGCGCATCGCGTTGCCCAACGTGTGCCCGAAACCGCGCTCCAGCGGCTGCAGGCGGAATTCGGCGAGATTGGGGGTATCCTCGCGCTTGGTCGCTTCGACCAGCTGCGGACGGACCAGCCCGGAAAGATCGATGGTTGCCATGAGAGTCTCTGTGTGAGGTCACGCCGGAGCGAGTGCTCCGGCGACGCGCTGCCCCGCCCCGAACGCGCGGCAGCCCCGTAGAGGGGTTCGGGCCCCGACCCACGCCGGTGCCCCGACCGGGGCGCCGACGTGTCCTGCGGATTACTTCGAGTAGAGTTCGACGACGAGCTGTTCCTGCGCCGCGAGCGGGATGCTCTGACGCTGGGGCTTCTCGAGCACGCGGCCGCTGAACGACTCCTTGTCGACAGCGATCCACGACAGCGACGAGCCCTTGGCGGCCTGCTCCATCGCGCTCATCACGAGCACCAGCTCGCGCGAGCTCTGCTTCACGCGCACTTCCTCGCCCGGACGCACCTGGTATGACGGGATGTCGAGGAGGCGACCCTTCACCTCGATGTGACGGTGGCGGATGAGCTGACGCGCGGCCTTGCGGCTCGGGGCGAAGCCCATGCGGTACACGACATTGTCGAGACGGGTCTCGAGAGCGGCCAGCAGGTTGTGACCGGTGATGCCAGCCTGCGTGGAGACGCGCTCGAACGTGTTGCGGAACTGCTTCTCGGAGATGCCGTAGATGCGCTTGATCTTCTGCTTCTCGCGCAGCTGCTTGGCGAATTCCGACATCTTCTTGCGACGCGCCGTGGCCTGACCGTGCTGACCCGGGGCGTACGGACGACGCTC
>JBDKIJ010000018.1:0-4007 GCA_039797155.1 Gemmatimonadota bacterium
TTCTCCCAGGTGAGGATGGCGAGATCATCCTGGTAGTAGCTGAACCGGTGCGGCAACAGATCGCGCCGTGCCTCGGGACTCAGGGGGCGCGACTCGTTCAAGAGCAACGGGACCACATCAAGGGCCGCCAGGGCATCAGCGCCTACCGGCTGACCGTCCGCATCTACGGCGGCCGTCACGCGGAAGACCGTATACTCCTCATGGATCGGCGCCAGAATCGGTCGATCAATGGCGGGAGTGATGCGCTGCGTGATCAGGCGCAGATGCTGATCGACCAGCTCCTGGATCCCGGAATGCTCCTCGAGTCGCTGCCCGAACGCAGTGAACGCCTCCCAGCTGCAGGCTGGAGTCGCCCGCACGCGCACCCGGAGCGACACCACGCCGAAGTCGAAGATGCGGGCCGACAGCTCGGCGTCATACGCCACGTCGCCGACCATCAGCACCTCGAGGCCCAACACGACGGTGATGGGCGGATTGCTGATGAGCAGGGCCTGCGCCTCGCCCCGCACCGGGCGCACGCGCGCCGGGGCACTCGACGCCAGCAGATCGAGCGCTCGATCAAGATCGATGGCATATCCGACGTCGAACAGGCGATAGGCAATCGCCGCACCGGTGACGGAGAGAGACATACGGTATACGTTACTCAGATGACGCCTCGCATTGTACGACCCGATCTGCCGGACCCATCCGTCGTTGCCAAGGGATACGCGCATCCGGAACGGCTGATCAGCACCGCATGGCTTGCCGATCGCCTGCACGATCAGTCCCTCCGCCTCCTTGAGTGCAATGAGGACGTGCTGCTGTACGATGTCGAGCACATTCCGGGTGCCCACAAGCTCGACTGGCACATCGACCTCAACGATCAGGTCGAGCGTGACTACATCGCGCGCGAAGGCTTCGAGCAGCTGCTGCGCCGTCTGGGGATCGACGCGAACACCACCGTGGTGTTCTATGGCGACAAGAACAACTGGTGGGCGACATACGCCCTGTGGGTGTTCGAACTGTTCGGCTTCACCAACACGGTGATCCTCGACGGCGGGCGCGCGAAGTGGATCGCCGAGGAGCGTCCCACCACGACGGATCGACCGACCATCGCGGCGTCATTCTACGTAGCGGAGGCGCGCGATGATGTCCGCATTCGTGCCTTCCTCGACGACACGCGTCGGCACATGGAGGCCGGGCTGCCGATGGTGGATGTGCGCTCGCCGCAGGAGTACACCGGCGAGAAGCTGCACATGCCCGACTATCCGCAGGAAGGGACGTTGCGTGGCGGCCACATTCCGGGGGCGCGCAGCATGCCGTGGGCGAAGGCGGCCGACGCCGACGGGACCTTCAAGACGGCGTCTGCCCTGCGTGCGCTGTATCAGGAGGAGCTGGGGCTGTCGCCGAGTGATGCGGTCGTGACGTACTGCCGCATCGGGGAGCGTTCCTCGCATACCTGGTTCGTGCTGACGTACCTCTTGGGCTTTACCAATGTCCGCAACTACGACGGATCCTGGACGGAGTGGGGGAACGCCGTCCGTGCACCCATTCGCAAGGGAGAACAGCCGTGAGTGAGCAACTGAAGGACACGACCATGGTACCGGCCGCGAAGATCAAGCCGCCCGCCAAGGTCACGGTCACGTGGGCCGGTGCGCACCGCTTTGACGGCGCAACGCAGAGCGGCGGCCCGGCGATCCGCATGGACGCGAGTGGCGAAACCGGACCGAGCCCGGTCGCCGCGGTGCTGTGCGCGCTGGCGGGATGCACCGGGGTGGATGTCGTGGACATCCTCGAGAAGCGCCGCACACCACCGGAAACATTCTCGATGGACGTCGAAGGGGAGCGCTACGCCGGGGTCCCGGGGCGGCTCACCAAGATCCATCTCGTCTACCGCATCACCGGCGCGCAGGTGGAACGCGCGCATGCGGAACGCGCGATTGAGCTGGCCGTGACCAAGTACTGCTCGGTGCGCGATTCGCTCGATCCGAACATGCCGGTGACCTGGGAGCTGCGCCTCAACGGCGAGTAACCGCTACGGCCGGTACTCCGGGACCGCCGCTTTCTGCTCGGCCTTCTGCTCGGTCTGGATCGGCGCCATCGGTCCAGCGCGGAGCGAGCGCCCAGGCTCGGTCATCACGCGCGTCAGGAAGCGCTGCCCTTCCCCGATGCGCTCCGTCTCCACCGCGATCGATTCGATCGCCTGCGCCATCTGATCCAGCCGCTCCTGCACGTCGCGCGGGACAGGCGCGATCACGGTGGCGCCGCGCCTCCAGATACGCCGCGCATAGGCCAGCGCGATCGGGAACAGGACGAAGACCGTGAAGACGATCGGGATGGCGATCTCGGCGTCCGGCGATCCGGTATCCCGATCGCGTTGGACCGCGCCCGGCACCGCCGCTGCCCGCGCCACGGCCATGTCGGCCTCGGCCAACTGGCGCTCGGCGTTCGCGATCCGGGCATCGAGCGTTCGCAGACGTGCCTCCAACCCTTCAAGGTCGGCACCGCGGACATTCTCCCCTTCACGGAGGCGTTGGGCCACGGATCGACGCTGATCCAGCAGGCGATCGACCTGATTGCGCAACTCCGACCGTTGCTCGCGCAACGCCTGATACGTGGCTTTTTCGGACACCGGACCGGTGAACTCCCCGGTGACGACCGGCGGGGTTGTCGTCACGGGTGAAGTCGGTTGCACGGGATTGGGCTGTCCCGCTGATGGTACGGGCGCTGATGCGTCAGTGGGCGGTTGCATGCTGCTCCTTACGAATGGCGACATCTACAGTTTCTCGTACCACGCAAGACGTTACACTGCATAACGTTAGACGAGTATCGCTTGACCGAGCCCGCTGAGTCAGGCATATTTCGAGGCTCGCCCATTCCCATACCGGGCGACCCGGTGCTCACCCAAGGCTTCGGCCGATCGAGCAATCCGGTTCCATGATATCACGCGCTCACCGCCGGCCATGGTGGCGCCAGCTGCAGGAGCGGTTCCGATGGCGAAGGAAGGCATTCATCCGCCGTACCACTCGGTGGTGTTCAAGGACGCGTCGACCGGCGCGCTGATCCTCACGCGTTCGACGATGACGAGCGACACGAAGATCAAGCTGGACGACGGCAACGAGTACCCGCTGATCCTCCTCGAAATCACGAGCGATTCGCACCCGTTCTACACGGGCACGCAGCGCCTGATCGACACGCAGGGTCGCGTCGACAAGTTCAAGAAGCGCTACGGCCGCTAAGCCGTCGCGCTGTGGTGATGACGACGCCCGCACTGATACCAGTGCGGGCGTCGTGTTTTTCTGGCTCCAGACGGCGGCGTAGTACCGCTACGGCGCGCTGGGAGGCTCGGTGCCGGTCAAGACGGCGGTGATCGTCAACGCCACCAGAGCGAAAGCCGCCTCCTGCTGCACCGCGCGTGATGGCGGGACCTGCGCACGGTGCACCCGCTGACGCTGGCGGGCGCCGTAGGCCAGCACAACCAGCACGATCAGCACCTTGCCGGCGAGGAGCTGCGCGTAGGGCGAGGTCGTGCTCGCCGGCCACGTGGCATTGGTGAGACGCAGCACGCTGCTGATGACCCCGGTCACCAGCGTTAACGGTGCCAGCACCGTCGCCGAACGACTAAAGGCCCGCCACGTCGCCATCGCCCGCGCATGCGGTCCGTCACGGGTAGTCACCCACGTGACCAGCAGCCCGCCGATCCACCCCCCCATCCCAATGACGTGGCCAGCATCCGCGAACCGCGCGATCCACGGCCACTGCACCTCGGCCGCCGCGTGCCCCACGCCGCCCATGGCGACAGCCAGCGCGACGGCGCCCAGATTCAGCAGCGCAATGCGCCACCACGGACCAGATGGAGCGTGACGCTCCGCAAACGGCAGCAGCAGCGCGGACCATGCGGCCGAAACCGCCACGGCAATCCACCCGCGCCCCCAGGCACTCTCACGAAGCAGCAGTGGCGCCTCGGCGAGGGACATGTCGAGCGCGGTGAGTTGCCGCTGCAAGAGAAGCAGCGGTGCGACGACCAG
>JBDKIJ010000019.1:0-16339 GCA_039797155.1 Gemmatimonadota bacterium
GGTCATCCCCAGTCGTGATCGAGCTGGTCGGCCATCGCGGCCAGAGCGCCGCGCCACGTGGTGCGGACGCTCGCGGCATCCACATCCGGCGGCATGGTCGTGAATTCCACAGACACGCTGCAGCGGGCGTTCCCCTGACGGACGATCGCGATCGCCACCTGCGTGCCGTCCGGCAGCGCGAGCCGCACGAAACGGGGCGCGAGGGCGCTGATCACCCGCATGACCGGCGCCGGTGACCACCCGCGACGATTCGCGTCTGTCAGCAGGCTATACACCGCACTGGCCGGTGCTTCGATCAACCGACTGACCTCACCAGCCGCTCCGTTCGGCGTCGTGGACCGTCCACCGCTCCGCGCCGACGGACGCGACCCTCCGCGATCACCATCGCGTGGTTTGCGCGGCGGCATCATGAGCTCGCGGTGGGCATCCACCCAACCTGCGCACTCGCCTCGGTGTCCTCGCCGCGCTGCGACCACTTGAAGAACACGACGGTCATGACGGCGTAGAAGAAGATGCCGCCGGGCACCCACATGATGAGGCCACCGTATTGCTGGTCCTCCATCGGGGTGATGCCGAGGATGCGCGGCGCCGCGGCGTAGGCCGGGTAGAGCAGCGTATCAGCCATCGCGATGTAGATCGAGATGATCGACATCGGAATTACCATCAGGAAGCAATACAGCATCTGCGCCGGATATGGGGCACGCGGCAATTCGGGGAGTGGCGAGAGCAGCGGCCACCACATCAGCAGGGACGCCCCGATGAACATCAGATGCTGCAGGATGTGCACCGCGTGCTGAGCCAACGCCAGGTTGTAGAGCGGCGGCAGGTGCCAGAACGCCAGCACCAGATTGAAAATGACAAAGCACGCCTGCACCGACGTGACGCGACGGACCAGCGGATAGACGGTCGGATGGCGCACGAGCGGATGCAGCATCCACCCCGGCGTCCCCTTGAGCATCAGGGGCGGCACGATCAGCGTCAGGATGAGATGCTGCACCATGTGCCCGCTGAACAGATAGAAGTCGCTCAGATCGTGGAGCGGACCGTTCAGCGTAAGAAACAGGATCGCCAGCGCACTGAAATACGCCGTGCGCTGCCCGAGGGTCGGCGCCGTTCCCTCACCGGCGCGGACGCCACGCCGGGCGCGCCACAGATACACCGCCCCGAACGCGGCAATGCCGATGGCCGTGCTGGGGTGGACCGAGAAGTCGCTGAGCGACAGACGGGCTACGGGATGCAACAAGAACATGCGGTAATACTAATGCAAGCGGGGTACTGCAGTACTTCAACGGCAGTCGGGGTAAAGCAAATGCGGTCGGAGTCGTGTAGACCCCGACCGCAGTGGCAGTACCCTGACCGCAGTGGCCGTACCCTCAGCTCGCCAGCCGCACCACGACTTTGCTGAACAGGAACAGCAACCCGATCATCGTGAGCGCCGCCACGATGAGCGGCCCCGTGAACAGGGCCCGGAACAGCTTGTGATCGTACTTGAGGTGCATGTAGAACATCACGACGACCACGAACTTCACCGCCGACATGATCAGCAGGCTCGGCACGAAGATCGGGCTGTTCACCCACGCGGGGATGTAGTATGCCCAGACTTCGATGATCGTGATGATCGTGAGAAACAGGGCCACCTTCCAGTAGGTGGACCACCCCGGGTGGTGTTCGTCGTGCGCGCCGTGCGCTTCGGTCGAATTCGCCATCATCGCCTCACTGAATCAGGTAGACGAGCGTGAAAATCACGATCCACACGACGTCGACGAAGTGCCAATAGAGCGCGGCAATATCGACGAGGAGGGCATCCTGCGGACCCAGACCACGCTTGTAGTCGATCGCCAGCAGGGTGAACAGCCAGATGACGCCGGCCGTGACGTGCGCGCCGTGGAAACCGGTCAGGGTGAAGAAGCTCGAGCCGAACAGGTTCGTGCGGATCGACAACCCTTCATGAATGAACGACGTGAACTCGTACGCCTGGAACATCAGGAAGCCGAGCCCGAGCAGCGCCGTCGTCCACAGCCACAGCTTCGAGGAGCCGAGGATGCGGTCGCCGGTGGTCCGCTTCGGGAGGTGCTTGTTCTGCACTGCGGACAGCGCGAGCACCATCGCGAGCGACGACATCAGAAGCACGAAGGTCGACGCCGACGTGACCGGGATGTTGAGGATCGCCTTGAACGTTTCGCCCGTGGCCGGGTTGGTCCACTCGGTGTGCGGGAACGGCCCTTCCGGGCTGCGCCCCTTGTAGATCAGGTACGTCGAGATGAGCGACGCGAAGAGCATGCATTCGGACCCAATGAAGGTCCAGATGGCGATCTTCTTGTTGTCGAGCCCGAGCGACGTGTAATGGCCGCCGCCGTGCGCATGGCCGTGATCGTGGCCGTCGCCGTGACCGGCGGTAGGTGCCGTGGTGGCGGTCATGTTAGTGATGATCCTCGAGCGGGGTCAGCAGCCACTTGTAGAGCGAACCCACCCACCACACCGTGCCGATCAGCAGGATGGCCGTGGCCGTGGAGGCGCTCTTCTCCATGAACAGGAGACCGCAGAACATCACGATGATGCCGGCGGCGGTGATCAGCGGCCAGATCGACGGGTTCGGCATCACGATGCCGAGCTCCTGCGACGTCGGGATGCGGATCCCCTTCTCCTCTTCGTACGTCGTTTCCTTCACCAGCTGCTCCCCGTCCTTCATGTTCCAGAGGGGATAGCGTGACGTCACCTGCGGCAGCTCGGCGAAGTTGTAGTCGGGCGGCGGCGACGGGATCGTCCACTCCAGCGTCGCGGCACCCCACGGATTGCTCGAGGCCGGCTTCCCGCCCTTCCAGCTCTTGATCACGTTGATCATGCCGAAGAGCGTGCCCACGATGAGGATCGCCGTGCCGGCCGTCGACATCAGGTTGAACAGCTCGAGCCCCTGCCCCGCGTCATACTGGTAGTAGCGACGCGGCATGCCGAGCAGGCCGCTGAAGTGCATCGGGAAGAACGTGAGGTTCATGCCGACGAGCGACACCCAGAAGTGCCAGTTGCCGAGCTTCTCGCTGAGGAAGCGGCCCGTGACCTTCGGGAAGTAGTAGTACATGCCGGCAAAGAGACCGAACACCGAACCGCCGTACAGCACGTAGTGGAAGTGCGCCACGACGAAATAGGTGTCGGTCTGCTGCAGGTCGGCTGGCGGCGAGGAGTGCATCACCCCCGAGATCCCGCCGACCGTGAACATCGCCACGAGCGCGATGGCGAACTTCATCGCGACCGTGAAGTTGATCTGGCCGCCCCACATCGTGGCGATCCAGTTGAAGATCTTCACGCCGGTCGGAATCGCGATCAGCATCGTGGCCAGCGAGAACACCGAGTCCGCGATCGGGCCCATGCCCACCGAGAACATGTGGTGCGCCCACACGCCGAAGCCGAGGAAGCCGATCAGGATGCCCGAGTACACCATCACCGGGTACCCGAACAACGGCTTCTTCGAGAAGGTCGGCAGCACTTCGGACGCGAGGCCGAAGGCCGGCAGAATCAGGATGTACACCTCGGGGTGACCGAACACCCAGAAGAGGTGCTGCCAGAGCAGCGGGTCGGCGCCCTTCGCGATCGTGTAGAAGTTCGTGCCGAAGAAGCGGTCGAACTGCAGGAAGACGAGCGCGATCGTGATCACCGGGAAGGCGAGCACGACGAGGAACTGCACCACGAATGACATCCACGTGAAGATCGGCATGCGCATGAGCGACATGCCGGGCGCCCGCATGTTGATGATCGTCGTGATGAAGTTGAAGCCGGCGGCGAGCGACGAGATACCCAGGATCTGGAGACCCAACACCCAGAAGTCCATGTTGATATCGGGCGAGTACGCCTTCGTGCTCAGCGGCGCATACCCGAACCAGCCGCCATCGGGCGCCACGGCAAAGAAGATCGGGGCCGTGATGAAGATGCCGCCCAACAGGTAGATCCAGTAGCTGAACGCGTTCAGACGCGGGAACGCCACGTCACGCGCGCCGATCTGCAGCGGGATCAGGAAGTTGAAGAACGCCGCCGACAGAGGCATGACGGCGAGGAAGATCATCGTCGTCCCGTGCATCGTGAACAGCTGGTTGTACATGTCGGCCGATACGATCTTGCCGTTCGGCGTCGCCAGCTGGGCGCGGATGACGGCGGCCTCGAGGCCGCCGAAAACGAAGAAGAAGAGACCCGTGATGAGATAGAGCGCCCCGATGCGCTTGTGGTCCACCGTGGTGAGCCACGACCAGATCCCGGTCTGTGCCGGAACCTGCTTCGTCTGGGTGTACGGGGGCGCGGCAGCGATGGTTGCCATCGTGTCGTTGGGAGGGCGGTGGTTACTTGAGCGCCTGGAGATAGGCGACGATGTCGGCGATGTCGGTGTCCGTCAGCCCACCGATGGTCACGACGTTCTTGCGCACCGGATCGGTGAGCCCCTTGCCGAGCGTCGGCATGATGCTGCCGGGCTTCATGTGCGGGGCGCTCTTGATCCAGTAGGCGAGATGCTTCGCCGTGTTCGGGTACAACCCGCCGGCGATCGTGTGGCGCGTCCCGACGTGCGTCAGGTTCGGCCCCACCGCCGAGCTGTTGAACGGCGTGCCGGCGATCGCATGGCACCCGATACAGCTCGACTTGCTGTACGTCTGGCGGCCACGCTCGGCGTCACCCTGCGGCAACAGCGCCTCGTCGTAGCTGATCGCCGTGGGCAGCGTCGCCGTCGGAATCACGTGCGGGAACTCCGCCGCAATCTTTTCGGCCGGGAAGGTCCAGACCGGCACGCTCGGCGCAGGGGCCGGCGCCGGTGCGGCGGCACCAGCCGGCGCAGGCGTCTGCAGCGACGCGAGCTGGACCGGGGTGCCGGTGCCCGAACCCGCGGCCTCGGGCGTCGGAGCCACGGCCGTGGTCGGCATCGCGGGGACCGCCGCCGGGAAAATCGCCGGCTGCTTCTGATGCGCCATCCACTGTTCGAACTCCTGCGGCGTCACCGTGAACGTGCGGAAACGCATGTTCGCGTGCGACGGACCACAGAACTCGGCGCAGAAGCCGTTGAACGCGGACGACGGCAGGTCGGCGTTCGGCGTGAACCAGAGGTAATTGGTCTTGTTCGAGATCAGGTCGCGCTTGCCACCCAGCTGGGGAATCCAGAAGGAGTGGAGCACATCGACCGTCTTGAGCTGGAAGTTCACGGTCCGGCCAGCCGGCAGATACAGCTCATTGGCTGTCGTGATGCCGTACTGGGGATACTTGAACTCCCACCACCACTGGTGGCCGATCACCTCGACCTGGAGGGCGTCGGGGGCCGCCTTCGCCTGGGTCTTGAAGATCGTGCGGACCGTGGGAATGGCGATGAAGACCAGGATGACCGCCGGAATGGCCGTCCACGTGATCTCCAGGGCCGTATTCCCGTGAATCTGTTTCGGCGTCCCGGCGCCAGGCCGGCGCCGGAAGCGGAAAATGGTGTACACGAGCGCGAGTTCGACCCCGATGAAGACGATCGTGCCCCAGAACAACAGCGTGTCCCAGAGTGAATCGATGTCGGTGTTGAAGTCGGACGTGTGATTGAACGTCGAGTTCGGGTACTCGCCGCCGCAGGCAGCGAGCCCGAGGGCCAGAGCGCCCAGCAGCGCGGACGATGCCAGACGCCGCGGGCGGAACGTGCCAACCATGCCGGTTCCTGAGGGAGGTGGGGGACACCGCCGGCCCCGCGCCAAGCAGGGCGCAGAGCCGACGGTCGGGTGGTGGGAACTTCTTGTGCGAACCTAAATGGGCGTTTCACTACACCGCAAGCAAAATCGGACGACTTCTCGGGCTTTCGCCAATTTTTTATCACCGGGTAACCGTTAACATTGACTTTTACCGGTTTTCCCGATGGGACCGGTCGTGATGTGAGGGCCAACAGGCGACCAGAAGACGCTGCCCCGGGTGACGTTTCCAGCAGAGGCACGAATCGTCTTATTGACGTGTTCGCCCCCCTCCGCATTGTCGCGCCTCCCATGGCGCGGTCTCCTCACGTCCCGTGCCCAGTGAGCCGTCCATGATCGGTCGGCTCCTGCTCGGGACGATCCGAAGCCGACTGATCGCCGGTTTCGGTGCCTCGATCTCGCTCATCCTCCTCGCGGGGGTGCTGGGGTGGCTCGGCCTGACCCGCAGCAGTCGCGACGCCGAGGCGGCCCTGGCCGCCCTGGAGAAGCGGAACGCTACCATGGAAACGGCGATCGTGCAGCTCCAGCGCGACTTGGACGCGCATCGGGCATCGACGAGCGCGGATCCTCGTCTCCTCGTCACGCAGCTGGAGCGCGACCTGCAGGAGATGCGCGTCGCCGCGCGCATTGATGCCGACAGCTCCATCCAAACCATGCGCGAGGGGCAGGCCAACGAAGAGGCGCTCCTCGCCGCGGTCGTCACCGTAGCCGTCGGCGTGGCCCTGTTCTTCGGCCTGTCGACAGCGCGTGCCGTCACGACACCGCTCACGTGGCTGCGCAATGAAATGACGGCCATCGGGGCCGGCGACCTCCGGGAACCGGTGGTCGATCTCCGGCACTCGAAAGTGGCGCGCGAGTATGCTGACCTGATCGAAGCCCTCGAACAGGCGCGTGAACGCCTCCGGGTGCTGCTCTCGCATGTGCAAACGGAAGCCGATCAGGTCGCGCTCGCCGCGGGGGAACTGACGACATCGGCCTCCTCCTCCGCCACCTCCTCCCGCCACGTCACCACCGTCGTCCTCGACATGGCGCGCGGCGCGACCCTGCAACTGTCCTCGCTGACACACGCCGGCAGCACCGTGGAGGAACTCGCGACCGCTGGGGCCACCATCGGTGAGGCTGCAGGGGAAACCGAACGCGTGGGACAACAGATCCGCGACACCACGCAAGCGGCGCGCGACCGTGTGCAGCAGGCGGTCGATACGCTGCTGGGAGCGCGAGAAGTCGTGGGCGTCTCGCGCGATGAGATGACCGCCCTGCGCGATATGACGGGCGTGATCGACGAGTTCGTCAGCGTCATCTCCGAAATCGCCACGCAGACCAACCTGCTTGCGCTCAACGCCGCCATCGAAGCCGCGCGGGCGGGAACGGCGGGACGCGGCTTTGCCGTCGTGGCGCAGGAAGTTCGGACACTGGCCGAGCAGAGTGAGCAGGCGGCCGATCAGGTGACGGCCAACGTGAAGCGCTTCCGCTCACACATTGCGGATGCGTCGCGCGCCGTGGAGGCTGGCGCCACCCGACTCCGCGACGTCGAAGCGATCGCGGAAGCAGTTGGCACCGCGCTGGACCGGATCGATTTTGCCGTCGCGCAGGTGGACGGTGCGGCAAGCCGCGTGACGCGCGCCGTGGAAGCGAATCGCGAATCGCTCCGCCAAGTGCAGCGGTCGCTCAATTCGGCCCGCGACACGGCCGAAGGACACGCGGAAGCGGCCAGCGCCGCCGTGCGCAGCACCGAGCAGACAGCCGTCGCGGCGCAACAAGTATCCGGCACGGCGGAAGTCCTGCAGACCGCGAGTTTGCGGGTGCGCGGCCTGATCGGCGAGTTCCGGACCTGAACGCGGTGGGGCAGTGACAACCACGACCCCACGGCGTCCCTTCGACTACAGCTCGCGCACGATAATCCCGCGCTCGGCAAGCATCGCGATATAGCGAGCCGCCGGGATGCACTCGTCCGGCGTATGCACCCCGGGTGCGATCGCACCGCTGGCCTGCAACTGCCCGGTGATCGACAACGTGTAGCCCGTCGTCCGCATCATCGCCGACACGCCGTGGGTCGCATCGTAGCGATCGACCACTTCCCACGCGCGGCTTTGTCGCGTCCCATCCTTCACCCCCGTCACCACGACGCGGAGCGCCACCAGATCCGGCTTCCCCTTACGAAGGCGATCGCCGGCGACCTTCACGAAGACATCCCGTGGCACGATCGACTGGCCCTTCACATCGACCGGCGTCGTATCAAGCAATCCCAGCTCACGGATGCTGCGCATGATGGCCGCGTGGCCCGGATAGCGCAGCGTCTTGTACTCCATCACCGGGATCTTCCCGGCATACCGATACACCATCGTCGACAGCCCACCGGCCGTATGGAACGCCTCAAGCTCGCCAACCGGGGCTGCGAACGGCACCGTCTCGAGCTCCGACAACGCGGTCACCGTCGTCGGTTGTCCATCACGCACGACCAGCGATGGCGTCGTGTAGTAATCGACCATCCCTTCGATCGAATAGGCAATCTGATAGCCGAGTGGTGGTTCCGGCTCCTGCGGCAATCCACCGACATACAGCTTCACCGATTCGACCGTATCGAACTGCTCGATCCCGTGCTGCGCGAGGACATTCACCATCCCCGGTGCCAGTCCGGTATCGGGCACCACGCTGATTCCCTTGGCGCGCGCCGCCGCATCCAGCTGCTTCTGCTCCTGGACGATGGCGGTATTCCCGCCGAGGTCGGTGAAATGGACGCCGCATTCCACGGCAAGACGCGCGAGTGCGCCATTGAAGTAGTACGGAATCGCACTCAACACCGCATCGCAGCGTGCAAACGCCGCGCGTACCGCGTCGGCATCGCGGACATCGAGGATGATCTGCTCGAAGCGATCACCCGCCGCAGCAGCCGCCTTGTGCAGAAAGGGAGGAACCGCGGTAATCTGCACATCCGCGAGGATCACGCGCGTGACCGACGCGGTATTCAATAAATCGAAGGCACAGGCCGTGCCTTGCAGTCCAGCACCAAGAACCAGCACACGCATACCAGCAGCTCCGAGGAGGAAACGAATGAAGGAGCCCAGCGAGGGGGAGACGGTGAAGGTAATGCCCGACACTGGCGACTGGCGATCGTGCCTGCTTGAATCGGAGGCGGCGCGATTGGCGCTGCTCACATCGATCCAACGGGTGGCGATTCTCGGGATCAAGACGCCCGAGGCGGGTGGTCCCGCCTTCGATGTCCCGGCAGCCATGCAGCGCGCCGGCTACCACATCATCCCGGTCCCCGTCTATTACCCCGAGGTTACACACATCCTCGGCGTGCCGGTGCACCGCACCCTGACGACGATCGCCCCACCACCGGACATGGTGGTGCTCTTTCGGCGACCGATCGATGTTGCCGGACATCTCGACGAGCTATTGGCAGTCCGTCCCCGTTCCGTCTGGATGCAGCAGGGAATCCGTCACGAGGCCGTGGCCGAGGCCCTCGCGAAGGCGGGAATCCTCGTCGTGCAGGATGCGTGCGTGAAAATCGATCTTGCCCTGATGGGGCGCTAATCCCCGGACTACAGTCGAACGCGATTGCGCCCGTCGGCTTTGGCGCGATAGAGCGCCGAGTCGGCCCGCGCGAGCAGATCTTCCGCGGTTTCGACGCGTGCGGCGGGGAATAGGGCGACGCCGATGCTGCAGGTCATGCGCAGCGGCTCGGTCATCGCGTCACGGGCAAAGGACGCGGCCTCGACCGCCTGCCGAATCCGTTCCGCGAACACTTCCGCGCCGGCGTCATCCGTTTCGGGGAGCAGGACCAGGAACTCTTCGCCGCCATAGCGGGCCACGATGTCATTCGTTCGGATCATCCCGCGCAGCAGTTCGCCCATGTCGCGCAGGACGTCATCGCCAACGAGATGCCCATGCGTGTCGTTCACCCGCTTGAAATGATCGAGATCGATCATCAAGAGCGCGAGCGTCGCGTCATACCGGAGCGCCCGCTCCATTTCGGTAGCGATACGCTCCGTCAGCGCGCGACGGTTGAGCAACTGGGTCAGCGGATCGGTCTGGGCCAACTGCTCGAGCCGCGCGTTGTCCGCCTTGGTCGTTTCCACCACCTGCGCCCGCTGGATCACCGCGACCGCGGCCGTGATCACCGCCTGCGCGAATTCGAGATCGGCGGGACCGAAGCCCGGCTGCTCCGGGGTGCGCCGCACGAGAAACACGCCGTATTGTGCGCGATCGATCGTGAAGGGGAGCGCCATCGCCGAACGGACCGTGATCGGCTCGCCATCGATCCCGAGGACCGGTCGCTCCGCACCATACAATGCGTGGGTGGCGGTCTCTTCGACCAGCACGGGCTCGCCCGCGGCCAACGCCTGATGAATCTCGGGGAACCAGCTGATGGGCACCGGTCGCGACTGCAATCCGGGATGCTCGTACGCCGCCACCACGGTGACCGTCGTATCACCAGGACGCGAAATCATCACCGCGCAATGGGGCACCTCGAGGGCACGCGCCGCACGTCGGACCAGCAGATGAAACAACTCCGAAACCGACAGGTCGCCCGTCACCTCGTGCAGAATGTCGACAAGCGTCCGTCGACTATCGGCGTCATACTGCGCCCGCTGCAGCGCCGCTTCCGACCGTTGCAAGGCCGCGCGGGTGGAACGGAGGACGGCACCCATCCGAAGCTGCGCCTGCACGCGCGCCAGCAACTCCTTCGGTCGATACGGCTTCCGAATGAAATCGGCCGCACCGAGCCCGAGCGAGCGGACCGAGGCCTCCTCCGGCGGCTGCGCCGACAGCATCAGTACCGGCACGTCCGTCCAGCGCTCGTCCGCCTTGATGCGCTCGAGCAATCGACAGCCGTCGATGTCCGGCATCAAAATGTCGAGCAACAACAGATCGGGGGGGCGGCGCTCCAACTGCTCGAGACACGCCGCCCCACCGTCCGCCGGGATCACCTCGTACCCATTCTCCTGCAGCAGCCACATGACCGATTCCAGTACCGCGGGATCGTCATCAGCCACGAGAATGCGTGAGGCAGGCATCGGATACGGCGCGACGTGACGCGGTTATTCCGTCGCGTCAGTCGCCGTCGCGTCAGTCGCCGTGGCGCCGTCACCGGCCTCGTCGGCGCCATCCCCTTCATCCTTATCCTCCGGAATCACGCGCGCCACCGCCGAGACGACATCCTGATCGTCGAGGGACACCAACTTGACCCCCTGTGCGATGCGCCCGGTCACGCGGATCTCGCTGACCTTCGAGCGAATCGCGATCCCGCCCTTCGTCATCAGCATGAGTTCGTCCTCGGGGACGACCTCCATGAGCGCGACGACATGGCCCGTGCGCTGCGTCAGGTCGAGAGTCTTGATCCCCTTGCCGCCACGCTTCTGCACACGGTATTCGCTCACCTCGCTGCACTTGCCCATGCCGCGCTCGGTGACCACCAGCAGCGTCGCTTCCCGCTTGATGACGACCATGCCGACAACCTGATCGTTCAGCTTGAGTTCGATCCCCTTCACGCCCATCGAATCGCGTCCCATCTCGCGGACGTCGCTCTCGTGGAACCGCACCGACAGGCCATCCCGCGTGGCGAGCACCACGTCGCTGTTCCCGCTCGTGACCTGCACGTCCATGAGCTCATCGCCCTGCTCGATCTTGATGGCCTTGATGCCATTCGAGCGCGGGTTCGAGTACTGCGACAGCGCCGTCTTCTTGACGGTGCCATCCTTCGTGGAGAACAGGAGAAACTCGGTGTCGTTGAACTCGCGCACCGGGACGATGGCCCGGATGCGCGTGTCCGGCGACACGTTGATCATGTTCACGATCGGCTTGCCGCGCGTCGCGCGCCCCAGCTGCGGCAGCTCATGCACCTTGAGCCAGAAGCAGCGGCCGTCATCGGTGAAGATCAGCAGGTACGTGTGCGTACTCGCCACGTACAGCCGCTCGATGAAATCATCCTCGCGTAGATCGGCGCCGCTCTTGCCGCGCCCGCCACGCCCCTGCCGCTTGTACAGCGACACGGCCGTGCGCTTGATGTAGCCCTTGTGCGAGATGGTGACCACCATCTCCTCTTCGGCGATCAGGTCCTCGATCGAGAACTCGCCCTCGTCGCTCACGATCTCCGTGCGGCGATCGTCGCCGTACTGGTCGGCCAGCTTGAGCAGTTCGCCCTTGAGGATCTCCATCCGACGCGGACGCGACTCGAGGATGCCGCGCATCTCGGTGATGAACGCCCGCACCTCACGCAGTTCGTCTTCAAGCTTGTCGCGCTCGAGCCCGGTGAGCTTCGCGAGCCGCATGTTCAGGATCGCTTCCGCCTGCCGCTCCGACAGCCCGAAGCGCGACTGCAGCTGCAGGCTGGCCGTCGGCGTATCGTCCGCCGCACGAATCAGCGCGATCACCTCGTCGATGTTGTCGACGGCGATCTTGAGCCCTTCGAGGATGTGCTCCCGCTCGAGCGCCTTGTCGAGGTCGAACTGCGTCCGGCGGACGATGACTTCGTGGCGATGCTCGATGTAGTGCTCGAGGCACTGCTTGAGCGTGAGCACCTTCGGGACCAGCTGCCGCGTATTCGGATCGGGCACCAGCGCCAGCATGATGACGCCGAAGGTGCTCTGCATCGCGGTGTGCTTGTACAGCTGGTTCAGCACCACGCGCGGGATCGCATCCCGCTTGAGCTCCACCACCACACGGATACCGTCACGGTCCGATTCGTCGCGCAGCGCCGAAATGCCGGTGAGCTTCTGCTCGCGCACCAGCTCGGCGATGTCCGCGACGAGCTTGGCCTTGTTCACCTGGTACGGCACTTCGGTGATGACGATCTGGGACTTGTTGCTCGACTCCTTCTCCTCGATCACCGCCCGGGCACGCATCACGATGCGGCCACGCCCCGTCCTCTGGTAATCGGCGATGCCGGCGCGTCCGTAGATGTAGCCACCCGTCGGGAAGTCGGGGCCCTTCACCAGCCCACGAAGGGCGTCGGCATCGAGGTCCGGATTGTCAACGAGCGCCACTACGGCGCTGATCACTTCGCGCAGGTTGTGCGGCGGGATGTTCGTGGCCATGCCGACGGCGATGCCCGCCGACCCGTTCACGATCAGATTCGGGAAGCCGGAGGGGAGGACGCGCGGCTCCTCGAGCCGGTCATCGAAGTTCGGCGCGAAATCGACGGTGTTCTTGTCGATGTCGGTGAGCATCTCGACGGCCATGCGCGTGAGGCGCGCTTCGGTGTAGCGATAGGCCGCCGCGCTGTCACCGTCCATCGAACCGAAATTGCCCTGGCCATCCACCAGCGGATAACGCAGCGAGAAGTCCTGCACCATGCGCACGAGCGCGTCGTACACGCTGCTGTCGCCGTGCGGGTGGTACTTGCCGAGCACGTCGCCGACCACCGTGGCGGACTTCTTGTAGGGCCGCCCCGGCAGAAGCCCCAACTCGTTCATCGCGTACAGCACGCGCCGATGCACCGGCTTGAGACCGTCACGCACGTCCGGCAGGGCGCGCGAGACAATAACGCTCATCGAGTAGTTGATGAACGACTCCTTGACTTCCTCGTCGATCAGGCGAGGAAGGATCCGTTCACGGGCATGCGGTGCGGTCATGACACGACGGGAAATGGGGTCCGACAGGGCCTCCAGGGCCCATGGCAGCGACTGGACTGCAACCCGAAAAAGTTACCGCTCCCTTGCCCCGAATCACAGGGGACCACGCGCGGTTTTCCCTCTGAAAACACGACGCCCCCGCCTTGACAGGACGGGGGCGCATCATCCGGCATGGGCGCGGCGTGTACGGGACGTGGACGGGGCGTTTACTCGCCCCAACTCCGCACGATGGATAGCAGGCGCCAGGTGCCCGCGACCCGCCGGAACAGGTACACCGCCCCACCCTGCGACCGCCCATCGAGCGCAATGCCGCCTCGCTCCACCGGCCGCCGGACCGCCACGACTGCCCAGTCGCGGAAGGTGACGATCGGCGCCACGAGCACATACGACAGCTCGGCCTCCGGGTTCAGGCGTCCGACCCGTGAGAAGAACTCGTCGCGCGCACGGCGCTGCCCCTCCGCGCCGAAATACGCCATCACGCGCGGCGCCGGCGCGTTGGGGAAGGCCATGGTCTGCACCCCCGGCACCACGAACACCACGGTATCACGGGCGATCGGAGACGGCAGACACGCGGGACTCGCGGGATCTGCGGTCTCGCCGGTCAGCCCGGCGGCCACCGCACGCTTGGACGCACCCGTCCCGTCCGCGTCCCAGACGGGGCGATCGATCCCCGCCTCCCAGCCGACGACGGTGCGCAACAACGTGGTCACCGCCGGGGTGTCGAGACGGCCCCCGGCACCGTGCAGCACAATCACCCGCTCCATCGTTTCGGCGAGCGCCTGCACGGAATCGCGCCCACCTTGCGTGGTGTCCCGCGGAAACACGCGCAGCGCCCCGGGATTGCACCGGTTACCGAGGTCGGCCCATCCGGCCCGCCCCAGATACGCACGACGAACCCGAAGCAGCGTCCGCTCCGCCTCGCGCTCCTCGGCCGCAACCAACGCCGCCCCAGCCGAGTCGCCGGGGGACATCACCCGAGCGGCAGGACGCGCCGCAGCGCGTGCGTTCGTGCCACGCGACGCAGACTTCGCGTTCTGCGCAGCAGCCAGGTTCGGCCACACCGACGTCCACGTGATTACCGCCGCAAGTCCGGCCAGTATCGACCGCCGTCTCTGCATGCTCTGCCGTACCCGACCGCGCATGACTCGCCGTGCGTTCACGTCGTGGGTGCGCCGGCCGCGGTGCCTTCGGTGCCTTCAGTGCCGGCCGCCGTGCGCGGAACCCGCCGCTCGCCCGTCAGGTCCGAGCCCTCCTCGGCCAACTCCTCGGCTTCCTCGGCCGCCGCTTCCTCGTCAATCGCGCGACGTTCCGCCTGATACCGCACATACCATTCACGGGTGATCTCGGCAGCCAGCTCGCGATTGCCCAAGCCGAACGACAACGCCAGTGCTAATGCCACCGCGCCAAACAGGATGGCGAACGCCGTCGTCACGATATCCGTGGCGATACCGAGTTCCTGCAGCGCCATGAACACCGCCAGCACGATCACGCCGCCCCGACCGGTCCGCGCGAGCCACGGGCCCCCATGGAGGCCGCCCGCGGAGGCCATGATCAGGCCACCCACGAACCCACCAAGCACGATACCGAGAATGATGATCACGATCGCCGCGATCACACTCGGGATATAGCTCATCAACTCGGTGAACACGTTCGCCAGCGAGTCGAGGCCGATGGCACTCGCGGCCACCAGCAGCACGGCGAACATCACGACCCAGAACAGCAGGTTCGCAATGACGCGCGCGGGATTGAGATGCGAACCGGAGCGCTCGACGGCCTGCAGCACCCCGCCACGCTCGAGCATCTGATTGAAGTGCACCCGGCGCAGCAGCCGGCCGGTACCCTTTTCGACCAGCTTCGCGACGAGATAGCCGGCGAAAAGAATGACAAGCGCGCCGAACAACGCGGGCAACAGGTCGCCGAGGAGCAGGAAGCTCTGCTCGAGCCGCTCGGAGAAGGTGCTGGTGGCGCTCTGGGACTGAGTCGCGAGAAACACGGGGCGCGATGAGTGAAGCGTGATGAACAATGGCCACCGGGAAATTAGCGCCGGTGGGAATCCGATTACAGGCGCGTCCCGCGCCGCACGTCAAAGATGGCACTGCGGCGGCACGACGGGCACAGCAGCCACTCCCGCTGGCGATGATAGCCCAAGCCAAAGGAGCCGCCGCCAATGGGACGCTGCGTCATCCGAACCCCACAGCGCGGACAGGCCGGACGCTCGCCCGCCTGCACCTGCACGCGGAGCGCCTGTTCCTCATCCAGCGTGAAGCGGGCGGTCTCAGTCAACGGCCACCACCACCTTGCCGAACTGGACGCCACTCGCGAGCCGCTCATAGGCCGCACGGCCCTCGGAGAGGGGTACCACGGAATCGACCGGCGGCTGCAGCTGACCGGCACGGAATGCCTCCATCATGGCGGCGAATTCCACGTCGCTTCCCATCGTCGAGCCCATCAGCGTCCACTGGTTCCAAAACATCCGGCGCACGTCCACCGAGACGTGGGGGCCACTGGTCCCGCCGCAGGTCACGAGGCGCCCGCGCTTCCCGAGCGCCATGAGCGACTGACTCCAGGTGGCCTCGCCGACGGAGTCGATGACGACATCGACGCCACGCTTCCCGGTCAGGGTGCGCACCTGCTTGCCGAGCTCCGGTTGCCGATGGTCGAGGAGATGGTCAGCCCCGAGCTGTCGCGCCCGTTCGAGCTTATCCGGACTCCCCGATGTCACCCACACCGTGGCCCCACGCAGTTTGCAGATCTGGAGCGCGGCCAACGCGACCCCACCGCCGATCCCCCAGATGAGCACCTGATCGCCGGCGGTGACCTGGGCCCGTGAGACCACCATGCGCCATGCGGTCAGGGTGGCCAGCGGGAAGGCCGCCGCCGTCTCGAAGGGGATGTGCGATGGGAACGGGTGCACGTTCGCCTCGGGCACCACCACGTAGTCGGCCAACGTACCGGGGCGATGCTCACCGAGAATGCCGTAGGTGAGACAAAGCGGTTGGTCGCCGTCGAGGCAGTACTCGCAACGGCAGCGTCGATCCACGACCCCCGGATTGAGGAGGACGCGATCACCGG
>JBDKIJ010000020.1:0-5019 GCA_039797155.1 Gemmatimonadota bacterium
GACAGCGTACCGGTGAACATGTCGCCGGAGTCGAGCAGAAACGCGCCAGGCGCCGCCGTGCGTTCACGGGCTACAAGAGCCGCGAGGTGTGAGGCACCACCAACGCGCGGACTTCCGGGCAGCCAGAATGCCGGCACCGGTTCGAACGCGCTGTGGAAATCGTTGGTGTACAGCAGCGTGAGCGTGCGCGTACCAGGCACGCGGAGCGGCGAACGCTCACGGCGGAACTGCTCGATGGCGAGCGCGTCAGGCTCGCTCGCTCCCGCCAACCCGGGAAGCACCATGCCGGCCGACGCGAGCGAAACCCAGCGGGCGAAATCGCGACGCGAAAGGGCCAAGGGGCCGGATGCGCGAGACGGGGGAGTGGTCATGGTGAGGTCCGGGTGGGAAAGGGCGTGGCTTCCAGTCGTCCGTCCCGTAGATTAGCGCATCGACCGCGTCGTATCCTCCGCCATCGTGCCGAGGGCTCCTGCGGCAGTCCGAGACCAATTCCATGCGCCACGAGCGCACCCGAGGTTGTTCGATGCACACCATGACGGCTCTCACGCTCGCCGAGGAACTGCTGCTCATGGCACTCGACGATCAGCGGGGAACGCTCCTGCCCATGCGCCCCTATGCGATGGAGGTGGCGAGTGCGGCGGCGCTGGTCATGGACCTCAGCCTGCTCGGCCGCATCGACACCGACGAGCGGTCACTCACGCTGATTTCGGCGACCGCCACCGGCAATGTGTTGCTCGACGACGTGCTGGCGCGCATCGCGGCCGATCCCGGACCGCATTCCACCGCGACCTGGCTGCAGCGTCTGGCCACGCTGCCCGGCCTGCAGGAGCGCATCATCGACTCGCTCGTGCAGCGAGGCATCCTGCAGTCGGTCGAAAAGCGGCTGTTGTGGGTCTTCAAGACGCGGGTATATCCGCCGACCAGCGGGCTCGAGGAGCGTGAAGTGCTGAGCCGGATCATGACGCTGCTCAACAACGACGAGATCCCCGACGCCCGCGACGCCTTGCTGGTCGGGCTCCTGAGCGCCACGAAGCTGCTCGACGAACTGCTCAGCCGGCCCGAACGCCATCGTCTGGCCACGCGTGTCAGTCAGATCACCGAGCTCGAGGCACTCAACCGCTCCATGATCCGCACGATCGGCGAGCTGCAGATGCTGCTCGCGTCGGCGAACCTCGGCATCGCGTGAGCGCGTGACAGCACGAGCACTGCAGACGACAGCCACGCGGGAGCATCTGCCAGTGCTGATCGATTTCGTTCAGCACTGGTGTGCGGAGACCGCGCTTCCCGTGGCCATGGCGTTTCCGTTCGAGGTCGCCCTCGAGGAGGTGTGCATGAACGTGATCATGCACGGCACGCGCGACGGTGGATCGCCGCCGGAGTTTTCGGTGTCACTCAGCCTCGATGGTAACACCGTCACCATGGTCATTGAGGACGATGGCGTGGCCTTCGATCCGCTCGTCGTGGCGGCGCCGGACATCGACACGCCGCTCGAGGAGCGCGAGATCGGCGGTCTCGGGGTGTTTCTGGTCCGTGAGCTGATGGACGACGTATCCTACGCCCATACCGGCACCCACAATCGCTTGACGATGCGCAAGGCGGTGGTATGAGCTTCTCAGGCGCGAAAATCCTCGTGGTCGACGACACCCCGTCGAACATCCAGACGTTGGCCGCCACGCTCAAGCCGGCCGGCTACCAGGTGCTGGTGGCCACCAATGGGCAGCAGGCACTCGAGGCCATGGCGCGGGTGCGTCCCGATCTCGTCCTGCTCGACATCATGATGCCCGTCATGGATGGGTTCGAAGCCTGCGCGGCCATCAAGGCCAATCCGGACTGGCAGGACATCCCGATCATCTTTCTTACCGCCAAAACCGAGACGGCGGATCTGGTGAAGGGGTTCGAACTCGGCGCGGTGGATTACGTGAACAAGCCGTTCAACGCGCACGAACTGATGGCGCGCGTCCACACGCACCTGACCATCGATCGGCTCCGCACGAGCGTCTCCGAGAAGAACGCGGCGCTCGAACGGGCGCAGGCGCAGATGAGTGCGGAACTCGACCTCGCCCGGGCGATGCAGATGGCCATCCTGCCCTCACGCTTTCCGGTGGCACCCGGATGCGACGGCGCGGCGCGCATGCTGCCAGCCACCGCGATGGGTGGAGACTTCTACGATTTCATCGAATTGCCCGGCGGGCGCATCGGTCTGGTAATGGCCGATGTCTCGGGCAAGGGTGTCCCCGCGGCATTCTTCATGGCGGTCGCGCGCACGAATCTGAACGCGATGGCGGCCGGCTCAACGGGGCCCGCCGAGTGCCTCGAACGCACCAACGACGTGCTGCTCACGCAGAATCCGATGGATCTCTTCGTGACCGTGTTCTATGCCGTATTCGATCCGGCCACGGGTGAGCTCACCTATGCAAACGGTGGTCACAATCCGCCGATGGTGCGACGGGCGAACGGCACGGTGGACATGCTCTCCGACGCCGGCGGGCTGGTCCTCGGCATGTTTCCGGCAACCTATCAACAGCACACGGTACATCTGGCCGCGGGCGACATCCTTGTCCTCTACACGGACGGCGTGACCGAGGCCTTCAATGTCCGCAACGAGATGTACGAGGAGGCGCGCCTGCTGGCCCGGGTGCAGGCGCATGCCGGCGGCGGGGCCCCCGCGTTGGTGTCCTCGATCGTCGACAGTGTGATCGAGTTCTCCGGGACCGCCCCGCAATCGGATGACATTACGGTGGCGGTCCTGTCGTGGGCCGGTACGACGTCAGCCTCGCATTGAGCGGCGACTAGGGGAGCGCCTCGAGCGCCGCACGGAGCAGGGCGTGCGCGTCCGCGAGGGCGAATCCCTGCACGTGCGTCTCGAACAACGCGAACGGCTCGTCGCCCAGCAGCGCGCGGAACAGGTCGCGATGCGCTTCGAGGTCCTCGGCGGCATCGACCTCGAAGTCGGCGAGGCGCTGCAGCATCCGCTCCGCAACGGGGCGATCGGTGGCGGGCGTGAACGCCGTGACGACCGGAGTTTCGCCTGCTGTGCCCAACGCGGCGGTGTATGCGGGCCCCAGTCGCTCGCACAGTGTGGTCATCGCTGCTTCCAGCGTCGAGATCCGCGAGGCGATGTCGGCCGCATCGCTCCCCGTGCGCAGCGCATTTTCTAGCGCTTCGGCCGCGGCCTGCACTGCGCCAGCGCCCAGTGAACCAGCCACGCCGCGAATCGTATGGGCGAGCCGTTCAGCAGTCGCGCGTTCGCCGCTGGCAAGGCTGCCGCTGATGCGCGCGGCGACATCGGCCTCCTGCGTCACGAACCGGCGCAGCAGCTTCGTGTAAAGCTCCACGTTTCCCGCGACGCGCGTGAGCCCGTCATCGACGTCCAACTCCGGAATGCGCGGCAGCGCCGCGACCGGTGTGGGCGACTCGCTCGGCGCCGCCACGCCACCTTCGGCAGCGCGTGCCGCGCGGACGGCCGCTGCCTGCGCCGGCGTGTAGTACTTCTCGATGGTCGCGAAGAGCACCGCCGGGGCAATCGGCTTGGTGATGTGTTCATTCATGCCTTCGGCGAGGCAGCGCGCGCGCTCTTCCTGCGACGCGTGCGCCGTCATCGCAATGATCGGCAGGTCGGTGAATCGTGCATCGTTGCGGATGGCAATCGTCGCCTGATGGCCGTCCATCTCCGGCATCTGCAGGTCCATGAACACGAGATCGAACGCCGTCGGAGTCGCGAGCAAACGATCGACGGCTTCGCGCCCGTTGTTGGCCACCGTGACCTGAGCGCCGGCATCCTCCAGCAACTCGATCGCAATCTGCTGGTTGATCTCGTTGTCCTCCGTCAGCAGGATCCTCGCACCGGCACAGCGATCGTGATCATCGTCATATCCGGACGTCCGCGCCGTCACGCCGCTACTCGTCGAGGAACCGGCGAACAGGTTCACGAGCGTATCGAGCACCATCGACTTGCTGACGGGCTTGACCATGAAGCCATCGAGGTCGAGGGCGCCCGCCGCTTCCTTCACTTCTTCGCCGTTGAAGGCCGTCACCATCACGACGGCGGGCTGCGTCACCAACGCGGCGTCGTCCCGTAGCAGTCGTGCCGTCTGGAGGCCATCCAGCCCCGGCATGCGCCAGTCCATGAACACCACATCGTACGCCGTCGCCGCGTCCTGATTGTGATGACGGATCGCGGCCAGCGCCTCCGACCCGGAACTCACCGAGTCCACGGAGGCCACGAGATCACCGAGCGAATCAGTGAGGATGTCCCGCGCAACGGGATTGTCGTCCACCACCAGCGCGCGCAGGCGGTGCATCACTTCGGGGATGACCGTCCGGCGGTCGGTGACCTGTCCAACGCCCACCCGCACCGTGAAGAAGAACGTGGTGCCTTCGCCCGGCACGCTTTCCAGTCCCACTTCACCACCCATCAACTCCACGAGCGTGCGCGTGATCGTGAGCCCGAGCCCCGTGCCGCCGTGCTTGCGGGTCGTCGACATGTCGGCCTGCGTGAACGGCTGAAAGAGCCGCGCGCACTGCTCGGCGGTCATGCCCGACCCCGTATCACGCACGGTGAACCGCAGCAACGCGTTGTCGTCGACCCGCTCCACGAGCGCGACCTTCACGTGAATCTCGCCCTTCTCGGTGAACTTGACGGCGTTGTTGATGATGTTCGTGAGCGACTGGTTCAATCGCAGCGGATCGCCGATCAGGTCCACCGGTACCGAACTGGGGATATCTACCAGGAATTCGAGTCCCTTCTCGTAGGCCTTCTGACTCGTGACGGTCGTGACGGCGCGCATCACGTCCTCGAGATTGAACTCCGTCGACTCGATGTCGAGCTTGCCCGCCTCGATCTTCGAGAAGTCGAGGATGTCGTTGATGATCCCGAGCAGCGAGCTGCCGGCCGTGTGGATCTTGGAGACGTAGTCGCGTTGCTTCGGGGTCAGCTCGGTCTTGAGGGCGAGATGGGCGAGCCCGATCACCGCATTCATGGGCGTGCGGATCTCGTGACTCATGTTCGCCAGGAACTGC
>JBDKIJ010000021.1:0-4208 GCA_039797155.1 Gemmatimonadota bacterium
ACACAGCACCGGTTTTTCGAGATGGCGGAGGGCCCGGATAATCGGATTGTAGCAGCTCGTCACGATCTCGCCGATGTCGGGCATCGGACCGCCATCCGACGGTAGCGCCTCCGCGAGGTCCTGCCCGGCGCAGAAGCCGCGCCCCGCGCCCGTCAGGACGAGGCACCGCACTGCGTCATCCGTCGCCGCCGCCTGCAGCGCTTGCAGGAGTGCCGCGGCCATCTCGCGCGTAAAGCTGTTCAGGACATCTGGACGATGCAGCGTCAACACGAGGACGGCACCGTCCCGTTCAACCAACAGGGAGGGAGTCGCAGTCATCCGTGAAAGGTAACTCCCGACAGCGCGCCACGGCGCACAGATTACGGCGCATGACTGCTAAGATCGCCAGACCGTCTGCCCCCGCACCGGCATCGGCTACCACGCCGCGCGCCGGGTTCGACTGGCGCCGGATCGCCTACACGACGCTCGTCTCCCGTGCGCTGGATGACATCGAGGAGGCGACGAATCGCCATCGCGCGTCGGTCCCGCGCGAGCATCAGGTCCTGTACCAGTTTTCGGCCCGTGGCCACGACATGGCGCAGTGCATCCTTGGGGCGCTGATGCAACAGCCCCACGATGGTGCCGGCGCGTACTACCGCTCGCGCCCCTTCCTGTTAAGCATCGGTCTTGGGATCGAGGATGCCCTCGGCAGTCCACTTGGCCGTGCCGGCGGATTCAGCGACGGACGTGACATCGGGGTGGTGTGCAACTTCCCGAATCCGGACGGATGCACCGTACTGCCGATGTCGGGCGACGTCGGCTCGCAATACACGCCGGCCGCCGGATGGGCGCAGAGCATCGGCTATCATCGTGACACGCTCGGCGATGCACGCTATCGCGGCGCCATCAGCGTGGCGTTGGGAGGCGATGGTTCGGTGGCAACCAACGGCTTCTGGGCGGCGCTCACCATGGCGACGACCCTTTCGCTCCCCATGCTGTTCTACATCGAGGACAACAACCTCGGCATCAGCGTGCGCGGTGACATGCAGACACCGGGCGGCGATATCGCCCGAAATCTGGCGTCCTTCACGAATCTCTACGTCCGCAACGGCAGTGGCACCGATCCGCATGAGGCGTCGGGATTGCTTGAGGACGCGGTGCACCATGTCCGGAGTGGTCGTGGGCCGGCGCTCGTTCGCCTTACAGTGCCGCGACTCTCCAGTCACTCGGGGCCGGATAACCAGAAGGGGTATCGTACCGAGGCCGAGATTGCGTCAGATGACGCACGCGATCCGCTCCCGCAATTACGTGATTATCTGGTGCCAGCCTTCATGTCGGCGGAGGCATGGACGGTGCTCGAAGCCGAGGTCGAACGCGATGTCCACATGGCGCTCGACGCCGCGCGGGCGAGGGCCATGCCAGACCCTTTGACCGTGGCGCGCCATGTGGTCGCTGAACCTGGAGACGAGGCGGCGATGGGCGGTCTTTCTGCGGCCGAACGTACCGCCCTCCCGACCACAGACGTCCCGGAAGAGGACGGCCCCATGCTGCGCGTGGCCGAAGCCATTCGGCGCACGCTCCGGCATGAATTGACCGTCAATCTGAAGGTCGTGGTGTTCGGCGAGGATGTCGGGCGCAAGGGCGGCGTGCATCTGGTGACCGAAGGGCTGCAGAAGCAGTTCGGCGCGGACCGGGTATTCGACACCAGCCTCAGTGAAGAAGGCATCATCGGTCGTGCGGTGGCCATGGCGATCAGTGGGTTGATGCCGGTGGCGGAAATCCAGTTCCGAAAGTATGCCGATCCGGCCACCGAGCAGCTCAACAACTGCGGTACGATGCGCTGGCGCACGAACAACCGGTTCGCCGCCCCGATTGTGGTGCGCATGCCGGGCGGCTTCGGCAAGGACGTGGGCGATCCGTGGCATTCACTGAGCGATGAAGTGCGCTTCGCGCATGCGTATGGGTGGCAGGTGGTGATGCCGTCCAACGCCGCCGATGCCGTGGGCCTCCTCCGGACCGCCATGCGGAGTCCGAATCCCACGATCTACTTTGAGCATCGATCGCTCCTGATGACCGGTGACGGGAGTGGGCGATATCCGGGCGACGACTATGCGATTCCCTTTGGTCAAGCGCGCGTCGTACGCACGGGTGCGTCGCTTACCCTGGTAACGTGGGGTGCAATGGTGCATCGGTGCGCCGAGGCCACTGGCGAACATGACGTGGAGCTCATCGACCTGCGGACGATCGCCCCGTGGGATCGTGAGGCAGTGCTCGCCTCCGTGCGGAAGACCGGACGCTGTCTGATCGTCCATGAAGACAATCTCACGGCCGGGTTCGGTGCGGAGATCGCGGCGACCGTCGCGAAGGACGCCTTCTGGTTCCTCGATGCCCCCGTAGCACGCCTGGCCCCAGCCGACATCCCGGTGCCCTACGACACGGCGCTGCTCGACGCCGTGGTGCCAACCGTCGAGCGCATCCGCGACGAAGTCACCCGCATCCTCGCGGAATAGTTGAGCGCGTTGCCGACAGGGCCGGTCCGCCTCCTAAAATGGCGTGCCGGCCCTGTGACGTATCGCACCAACCCCTTCCTGAGACTAGAATTGGGGAGCTCCCCGGCGACGTGTGCTGGAGGAGACGGGGGCCAACCCATCCCCGGTTCCTAATCGCAGAGGATTTCCCATGAAGAAGATTCTGGTCGGCGTTCCCTTGCTGGCCGTAGCGCTGACAACTTCGGCTGGCGCTCAGACGCTGGGCAGCCAGTTCGAAATCGGTGCGTTCGGGCAGTTCACGAAGCTTGATAGCAAGATCCAGATGGACAACGTCATCGCTGGCGGTGTGCGTGCCGGCATGTCGGTCTACAAGTGGATCGGCGTCGAAGGCGATATCCAGGCCGGCTCCACGAAGGCTACTCGCAATCCGTTCGAATCCATCACCTATCGGCCGTTCCGTGGCCTGGCGACCGTAACGGTCCCGATGACGGAGAGCCGCAAGGCGAGCCTGGTCCTGGGTGGCGGCTACGTCAACTCGATCTACGCCGGGCGTTCTACGGCGAATGAGTATGAGGACGGGCTTTCCGGCCTGGTCGGTCTCAAGTTGTGCGGCTCGGGGAAGTGGGGCGCGCGCATTGATGGGTTGATGGACTTCAACCCGTCGCCGAACGAGCAGGGAATTGACGGGACGTCGCGGAATCTTGGTCTTCGTGCCGGCGTGACGTACGCCCTGCGTGGCGCGTGCGGCAGCGCGGAACCGTTCGACTGGGCGCTCAAGATCGATCCGGCGTCTGCCACGATCGAGCGTGGCGCCAATCGCCAGTTTGCGCTGAGCGCGGCCGATCTCAAGGGACGTCCGATCGAGCTGCGCAAGGTCATGAACCTGACCTGCTCGTCGAGCGACGCCTCGGTGGCCACGGTGGACAACACGGGCAAGGTCACGGCGGTGAAGGCCGGCACGGCCACCATCAGCTGCAAGGGGCTCGTGAAGAAGCTCGAGCGGACCGCGACGTCGACGGTCACGGTTCCGCCGCCGGCATGGACGCTCACGCTGACGCCGAAGAGCGGCAGCGCCGAAGTCGGCAAGACGCTGGCCTTCACTGCGTCGGCTGTCGATGCCGATAAGGTCGATCTTGGCGCCATCAGCTGGAGCTCGGCGAACGCCGCAGTCGCCAGCGTGAATGGCGGCACCGTGACGTGCAATGCCGCCGGCTCGACGACGATCACGGCTTCGAAAACGGCCTACGGCGCGACGAAGAACGAGACGGCCAGCGTCACCTGCACGCAGCCGCCGGTGGCCAGCATTGCGCTCGACCGCGCGCTGTTCGACTTCGATCGCGCGGTCGTGACCAAGGTCGGGAAGGACACGCTGCAGTCGGTGCTCGCGGCGCTCATGCGTGTCCCGTCGCTCTCGATCTCCATTGAAGGACACACGGACCGCTACGGCTCGGTGGCGTACAACAGCAAGCTGGCGCAGAGCCGTGCGGAAGCTGTACGCCGTCAGTTGATGCGCTTGGCCGGGAAGGACGCCAAGGGGCTGGAGTCCCGCGTGCTCGTGAAGGCGTTCGACGAGCAGTGCCTCCTCACGACCGCTGGCGCCGATGAAGCCGAGCCGCCGCCAGCCAACCGTGGCCGCATTGCGACGACCGATCGGAAGGCGCAGGCGGACAACCGTCGCGTGGAGATCTGGCAGATTATGGACGGCAAGGGTTCGCCGAGCAGCTGCCGCAGCGCGGCCGA
>JBDKIJ010000022.1:0-10971 GCA_039797155.1 Gemmatimonadota bacterium
ATAGAAGTCGAGTGAGGCGACGCGATTGGCGCCATTCGAGAGCGCGGCGTCGATGATGGGGCCGGCCTGTTCGATCTTGTCGGTTTCGACGTGCACCATGTTCGAGACGCGATAGCCGTCGATGACGGTGCGCTTGGTGGGTTCATCCCAGCGCTGCACGGGCATAACTGAATAGTCGAGCGTGCGGATTTGTGTGTCGGGGATGCCGAGCGCCCGGAGCGCACGCAGGACGGCCGTCTGCTTGCGATTGTTTTCTGCCGATGCCGTGGCGGCGGTTCGCGCTTGGGTTTCGACGCCGACCTGCACGCGGGCGCGGTCGGGAGTGGCTTGTATCTCGCCTCGGGCGGAGACGCTGATGGTCGAAGGCTGCGAGGGTGCCTGGGATTGTGCGTGGGTTGCCGACGGGAGGGCGGCGATTCCCATGGCGACGAGCCAAGGCGTGGTGAAGGAAGCGAGCTGTTTCATGAGCGTATGATGTTGTTATATGTGACAGCAAAAATACATCAAAAAGACATCAAAAAGACACTAAAAGATCATAAAGAAATGGCATTCGTGGTTCTTTCGGACGGGTTGCGGTGCTCAGAGAGTGCCGAGAACTGATCACACAGAAGACACAGAGGACACAGAGAACACGGAGGAACACCACGAAAGCACAGATAGTCTGTAAGGTATGGGCAAGACTTCCGAACAGATGGACAGGAGCAATGGATGAGAACTACGAACAAGATGAAAGGCATCCGAGCCGATCTGTTCGCTCGCCCCTCTGTGTTCTCTGTGTCCCCCGTGTCCTCTGGGTGATCAGTTCAAAAGACCCCCTCGCACACCCAAAGACCCTCCCCATCACCACCTGTTTCACGTGAAACACCGAAGCCGTGGAAAAGCCCCCTTCGTGATCTTCACCACGCTACCCCCTCGGAAAAATCACGCCGTTTCACGTGAAACAGTTCCGCACATCACCACAATCCGCAGAAAACCGCCGTTTGCTGGCACTCACGAGATGCCAAGCACCCCCACCCCCGCTATACTACGCCTCCTCGCGCACCCCCTCCAAGACACATCCGCAGGAATCCCGTGGGACGCATCCTCGCTATTGCCAACCAGAAGGGTGGCGTCGGTAAAACGACGACCGCCGTCAATCTCGCCGCCTCGCTCGCGGTCGCTGAACAGCGCACACTCCTGATCGATGCCGACCCCCAGGGGAACGCGACGTCAGGGAGTGGTGTCTCACGCGATGATTTCACCGCGCACACCTATGATGTGCTGCTGGGTGAGGCGCCGATTGGCGACGCGATCATCAAAGGGGTCCAGTTCAAGCATCTAGATCTCCTTCCCACGACCCCTGATCTCTCCGCCGTCGAGGTGGAGTTGGTCGACGCCGATGATCGCCTCGCCCGTATGCGCGATGCGCTGGAGCCGCTCCGCGATCAGTACGACTATATCCTGATCGATTGCCCGCCCTCGCTGGGGCTCATCACCCTCAACATGTTCGTGGCGGCCGACGCCCTGCTGATTCCGCTCCAGTGCGAGTACTACGCGCTCGAAGGGCTGTCGCAGCTGCTCACCACCATGCAGCGCGTACAAGAAGCCGCGAATCCGACATTGGATGTCGATGCGGTGCTGCTGACCATGTTCGATAGCCGACTCAACCTGTCGAGGCAGGTCGCGGAAGATGCCCGCGCGCACTTCGGTGAGAAGGTGTTCCAGACGGTGATCCCGCGGAATATTCGCTTGGCGGAAGCCCCCAGCTTCGGGAAGCCGATCGTGGTGTACGATCTGGCCTCGGTGGGTGCCCAGGCCTACATGGCCGTGGCGCGCGAGTTGATCCAGCGCACCGCCATGCAGTCAACGCAGAACACCGAAGAAAACCCGTCAACCGATGAGTCGGCGGCGGCCACCACCAACGAGCCGAACGCATGACGCCGGAACCCCCACGTCGCCTCGGGCGCGGACTCGACGCCCTGCTCGCGCGGAAGGACCCCAAACCGGCCGCTCCCGCTCCCGCTTCAGTCGCGACGCCCACGCCTGGTGCATCCGTTCCGAATACCTCGGTGCCGACGGTGGCCGCTTCATCTGCACCCGCACCCGCCGCGGAGCCCGCGGAAGAGAACGAGGCTGGGGCGCTCCGGACCCTCAAGCTGTCGACGATCCGCGCCAATCCGTATCAGCCCCGCAAGGAATTCCGCCCCGAGGAGCTCGCCGATCTCGAGGCAAGTCTCCGGGTGAATGGCCTGCTCCAGCCGATCACCGTGCGCCCGTCGCCAAACGGGAGCGGCTATGAGCTGATCGCTGGTGAACGCCGATTCCGCGCCGCGCAGCGCCTGGGGTGGACCGAGATCCCCGCGCTCGTGCGCGAGGTCGACGACCGGATGCTGGCGACGTTGGCGATGATCGAAAATCTCCAGCGTGCCGATCTCGATCCGATTGAAGAGGCCGACGGGTATCAGCGTCTCATCGATGACTTCGCGCTGACCAATCAGGAAGTCGCCGATGTGGTCGGGAAGGACCGCTCCACCGTCGCCAACGCGCTCCGTCTCCGGCAGCTCCCGGCCAGCGTCCGTCGCATGCTGCAGGACAAGCAGCTCACCGCCGGCCATGCGCGCGCACTCCTCCCCCTCGGTACCGAACGCGCCATTGTCGATCTCGCGCGCGAGATCGCGGCCAACGGGCTCTCGGTCCGCGAAGTGGAACGGCGTGTCCAGGCCGGGCGCCCCACCCCACCGGCCGCTGGTCGCAAGCCGTCCAAGGACAGTGCCGCCCCCGCGGTTCCCGCTGGCGCCTCCAGTGCGGTGGTCAAGCAACTCGAAGAAAAACTCCGTCGGAAACTCCAGACGACGGTGTCCATTTCGTTGACAGCGAAGGACAAAGGCGAAGTCCGTATCGCCTTCTTCTCCAATGATGATCTCGAGCGTGTGCTCGAGCTCCTTGGTGTGTCCTTCGACTGAGTATTTTCTGCAGGAAATACGCGCCTTATTGGCGCCATAATCAGGACATCATCGCGTGTTCTCCGCTCTAAGCAGCACTATGAATACCAGCCGCTCGGCTTCCACATACATATATATGGTCGCCAAGCCGGCGGTCGCCCTCGCCGTCGCACTCCTCGCCGCATGCGGCGGTGGCGCCGACGCACCCGCCGATAGCACCGCGGCGGCCGACCAACTCAAGGTCGCCCTCCTCACCCCGGGACCGATCTCCGACAAGTCCTGGAACGGTGGCGCCTACGATGGCCTCATGCAGATCCGCGACTCACTCGCCGCGGCCGTCTCGCATATCCAGACCAAGACCCCCGCGGAATTCGAAGAGAATTTCCGCCAGTACGGCGCTCAGGGGTACCGCCTCGTCATCGGCCACGGCTTCGAATTCCAGGACGCCGCCTCACGCGTCGCGCCGCAATTCCCGAAGACCATCTACGCCGTCACCTCCGGACGCACCACCGGCCCCAACCTCGCCGGGATCGCCTTCCTCTTCGAGGAGGCCTCCTATCAGGCCGGCTTGATTGCCGGGGCGATGACGAAGACCAACACGCTGGGCCTCATCGCCGGCACCGAACTCCCGCCCGTGAAGGCCAGCTTCGAAGCCTTCACTCGCGGCGCGAAGGCGGTGAACCCCAAGGTGCAGGTCATCATCAGCTACATCGGCAACTGGGATGACGTCTCCGCCGGCAAGGAGCAGGCGCTCGCCCAGATCGCCCGCGGCGCCGACATCATTTTCCAGAACGCCGATGCCGCCGGACTCGGCGTCTTCCAGGCCGCCCGCGAAAAGAAGGTGTACGCGTTCGGCACCAACGCCGATCAGAATGGCGTCGCCCCCGATGTCATCCTCGCCTCGGTGGTCATTGACCTCCCCAAAGCACTCCTCAAGATCGCCCGCGAAGTACAGGACGGCTCATTCCAGGGGCGCGTCATCTCCCTCGGGGTGAAGGACGACGTCGTGCGGCTGGTGTACAATCCGCAACTCGCGGATCGCATCCCCGCGTCGGCAAAGGCCGCGTCCGATAGCGTCGGAGCCATGCTGCGCGCCGGCACCTTCACCGCGATTACCGATATCGCCAACGGCACCAGTAAGCAGTAACGGCACCTCGTCGCGCATTACCCTCGATCGGACACGGACACCCATGTCGCGCCCCGAAGCTGACCCGATTCTTCGCCAGGCCTCTGGTAACGGGCACACCCTGCCTGCGGTGTCGTTGCACGAGGTCGTCGCCGCACTCGATGCCGAACTGCGTACCACGGACATTCCGGATTACAGCGGCGCGGTGAATGGGTTGCAGATGGCAAACCCCGGCACCGTGCATCGTGTCGCGGTCGCCGTCGATGCATCGCGCGCCGCGATCAGCGAAGCCGCCATCGTGGGCGCCGATCTGCTCATCGTACATCACGGGCTCTTCTGGAGTGGGGCGCAACCGATCGTTGGCGTGGCGTATGAGAAGTACCACGCGCTCCTCACAGGAAAGATCGCCGTCTACGGATCGCATCTGCCCCTCGACCTGCACCCAACGCTGGGGAACAATGCCCGGCTCGCGCGCGCGATCGGCCTCGAGCCGACCGGGGGCTTTGCCCCGTTCAAGGGCGTGCACATCGGTGTGAGCGGCGAAGCGAACGAGCCCACGCGTGCCGTTGTTGATCGCGTCGCCGCGTTCGTATCCCGTTACAGCGGGACGGTGCGTACGTCGGTCATGCCTGAAGGGCGCACTACGAAGCGATGGGCGATCTGCACCGGCGGCGGGGCATCGAGCGATACGCTGCGCGAAGCGCGCGAGCGTGGGATCGATACGCTGATCGTTGGCGAAGGTCCCCATCACACCATGGTGGAAGCGATCGAGCACGACCTCTGCGTCATCTATGCCGGCCACTACGCCACCGAGACACTCGGCGTGCAGGCACTCGGCGAATTCCTCGAAACCCGTTTCGGGTTGCCCTGGACCTTCCTGCATCTGCCCACCGGTTCGTGATCGCTGCTGACGGAGCGAGCGACGACGGCTCGCTGCCGAGCGAGGCGTCGCGGCAGAAGATCAGCCTGGAATACGAGTCGGAACACGAGCCGAATACCACCCCGGCGCTCGCACTCACGCAGATCAGCAAGACGTTCGGCGCCGTGCAGGCGCTGCGTGAGGTGTCGTTCGTTGTGCGCCCAGGCACTGTGCACGCACTGCTGGGTGAGAATGGGGCCGGCAAGTCCACGCTGATGCGCGTGGCGTTCGGGATGCTCACCCCCGACAGCGGGACCGTGCAGCGCAAAGGCCGACCGGTCACGCTGCGCTCACCCGCTGACGCCTTGGCGCACGGGATCGGGATGGTGCATCAGCACTTCACGCTCGTCCCCTCCATGACCGTGGCGGAGAACGTCGCGTTGGGCGGGCATGGGGTGTTCGATCCCGCGCGCGCCGCCGATCGGGTGCGCGAGGTGGCAACGCGAACCGGCCTGTCGCTCGATCCTGAGGCACGCATCCACGCGCTCCCCGTCGGCGCGCAGCAGCGGTGTGAGATTGTGAAAGCGCTGGCCCGCGACGTGTCGCTGCTGATTCTCGACGAACCCACCGCCGTGCTGGCGCCATCGGAAGCGCGCGAACTGCTGGCGTGGGTGCGGCGCTTCGCTGACGCCGGCAACGCCGTGGTGCTCATTACCCACAAGCTGCGCGATGCCTTGGCCGTCGCGGATGACGTCACGGTGCTGCGTCATGGCGCCTGCGTGCTGTCGGTGCGTGCCACCAGTGTGAATGAGACGCAGCTGGCCGCTGCGATGATCGGTCAGGCGCAGGTCAGCACGGACGTGTTGGGTGCTGCGAACGAACGTCGTACCGAAATCCTCGCTGCTACCGCACCCGTAACAGACGCATCAAGCACGGCAGCGGCGCACAGGGGCGATCGCGATCGTGATCGTAATCGCGACGCCGTGCTTGTGGCCGATGGCGTCACCTATGTGGATGCGCGCGGCGTGCCGCGCGTGAAGTCGGTCGCGCTTTCGGTGCGCGCGGGAGAAATCGTCGGTCTCGCCGCTGTCGAAGGGGCCGGGCAGCATGAGCTGTTGCGGTTGCTTGCGGGGCGTCTCGTCCCCTCGAGTGGTCGTATCGTCCGCCCGGAAACCATCGGCTTCATCCCCGAGGATCGGCATCGCGACGCGTTGCTGCTCGATGCCCCGCTGTTCGAGAACCTCGCACTGCGTGGGGCCGGCGCGCGCACCGGCCGCATCGATTGGACGGCATTTCGCCGCCCCTCCGCGCAGGTCGTCGCGGATCGCGATGTGCGGACGCCCGGAGTGGAGGTGCCCGCCCGCGCACTCAGCGGCGGTAACCAGCAGAAGTTCGTCGTGGGGAGAGAGCTTGCCGAGCACCCCACGGCGCTGATCGTGGAGAACCCCTCGCGTGGTCTCGACTTCGTCGCGACCGCCGCCGTACAGCAGGCGCTGCGCGACACGCGCGATGCCGGCACTGCCGTGGTGGTGTACAGCAGCGATCTCGACGAAGTGCTTCAACTTGCCGACCGCGTGGTGGTGATGTTCGACGGCACGCTGCGCGAAGTGACCGGTGGGCGTGACGCAGTCGGTCAGGCGATGCTCAGCGCCGAGTCTGCACCATGACTTCAGAAGTGCCGGACAACGCGCAAGCAGAATCACAACGACACGATGACGGTACCAAGGGCCGCGAAGGGGCGGGGAAGGCGAGCATCTGGCAGGCCGCAAACGGCGGCCGAAGTGGCGAGCCGCCCCCGTCTCCTCCGCGGCCCGTTCGCACACCCCAGAACACCTCGCGCGCATTCGTCGCGAAGGTCGTCTCCGTTGCCGTTATCCTTGTCGCCGCCCTCGCCCTGATGGCGCTGCTCCTGCTCGCCACAGGGCACCCGGTCGGCCCCGCGCTGCAGGCCTTGTGGCGCGGCGCGTTCGGCTCCTGGTACGCCATCACGTCGGCGACGATCACGCGTATGGTGCCCCTCGGTTTCGCCGGGCTTGCCGTCGCGCTCGCATTCCGCGCCGGCATCCTCAACATCGGCGCCGAAGGCCAGCTGCTGATGGGCGCGGTCGCTGCCACGGCGCTCACGCCGATGCTCGCATCACTCCCGGCAATCGTGGCGCTGCCGATGCTGCTGGTCGCTGGCGCAATCGCCGGTGGCGCATGGGCCGCGGTCGCTGCGTTCCTGCGTCGTCGCTACGGGGTGCTCGAGGTGATCAGCACCATCATGCTGAACTTCCTTGCGCTCTACATGACCGGGTGGCTCGTACGCGGGCCCCTGCAGGAACCCACGCGCGTCAATCCGCAGAGCGCGTCGCTCCCCATGCCGCTGCAGTTGCCGGTGCTGCTTGAGGGGACGCGCCTCCACGCCGGTGTGCTTGTGCTGGTCGCTGTGGCGGTCGCCGTGTGGTGGTGGCTGGCCCACACCGCGAGCGGGTTCCGGGTGCGCGCCGTGGGAGCGAATGCCGCCGCGTCGTGGTCGGCCGGCGGCATCGATGTGCCGCGTACGGCGTTCGGCGCGTTCCTCGTGAGCGGCGCGCTCGCCGGGCTCGCCGGCTCCGTGGAATACACCGGGATCACGTTCGCCCTCTACGAAAACTTCTCCCCCGGCTACGGCTACACCGCGATTGCCGTCGCGTTGCTTGCGCGGCTGCATCCCCTTGGCGTGCTCATGACGGCGCTGCTGTTCGGGGCACTTGAAGCCGGCGCCAATGCGATGCAGCGGGATGCGCAGGTGCCGAGTGTGGTGGTGAGTGTGGTGGAAGCGGTGCTGATCCTGTTGGTGGTGGCGGCGGATCGCTGGCGTCAACGCACGCAGTCGGTGGAAGGGGGCACATGAACGCCGAGCTAATTGTCGCGGCGTTTCTCGAAGCCACCGTCCGCACCGCGACGCCGCTCGCGCTTGCGGCGCTTGGGGAAACGGTGAGCGAGCGTGCCGGCGTGATCAACATCGGCCTCGAGGGCGCCATCATCGCCGGCGCACTCGGCGGCACCGTGGCAGCTGGCGTGCTGGGAGTCGGCGGCGGATTTGTCGTGGGTGCAGCAGCCGGTGTACTCGTGGCGGCGCTGTTCGCCCTCTTCACGGTCTGGCTGCGCGCCGATCAGATCATCACTGGCACTGCGATCACGATGTTCGCGCTGGGGCTCACGGGGACGCTGTACCGGACGCTCTTCGGCGCGAGCGGCGTCGCGTTGTCGACCCCGACGGCTGGGGTCGTCGCCATTCCTGGTCTTTCAGCGATTCCCATCATCGGCCATGCGCTGTTCGCGCAGCCGATCGTGACCTATGTGACGATGGCGCTCGGCGTCGCGCTCGCGTGGTGGATGCAGCGCACCCATGAGGGACTCGCGCTGCGCGCGATGGGGGAATATCCGGATGCGGCGATTGCCGCCGGCATCTCGCGTGTGCGCGTGCAGGGTGCAGCGGTGCTCTTTGCCGGCGCGTGCGCGGGGCTTGCTGGTGCGACGTTGGTGCTCGCGCAGGCGGGGACGTTCGTGGAAGGGATGTCGGCGGGGCGGGGGTTCATCGCCATTGCGATCGTGGTGCTGGGGCGATGGAAGCCGCTCGGGGTGCTCGGGGCCGCGTTGTTGTTCGGCGCAGCGACGGCGTTGCAGACACTGTTTCAGAGCATGGGATGGACGGGGGTCCCGTATCAGCTGTTCTTGGCGTTGCCGTATGCGATGACGCTGGTGGTGTTGGCATACGGCAAGCGGGGGACTACGTAGAAGCGGGTGGAACGTAAGGTGGAACAACGCAAGGTATGAACAACGCAAGGTGGAACAACGCAACGTGGTAAAACCTTACGTGGTTTTACCTTGCGTAGTTGTACCTTGCGTTGTTCGCCGTTGCCGCTTCTCCACCGTCCCTCAGAATCGATAGACCGCTGCGATCCCCGTCCCCGTCGGCATCCTTTCTCCCGGCGCGATGATCACCTCCCCACCGGTCCGCAGCGTCATCTCCGCGAGTTCGTCCAGCACATCATCTGTGTGCGGATCCTCGAGCTGCCCGAAGTGCACCTGTCCGGTCTGCTGGTCGATGCGTCCGGGAATCAACCGGTCCTGATCCACGAGCAGGGTGCGCACCCGTCCGCCAAGGGCGGCCAGCGCGATCGCTTCCACGGCATCGGACGCCAACGCCCGTGGTTCGGCCGCGCCGAAATCGTCGAGCACCTGCTGCAGCCGAGCCAGATAGCGGGGACGCATCAGGACCCACGCCTTTTCGCGCAGCTCTTCGACCGTGAATGCATCCGGATTGCCGGTGATCCCTTCGGGCCACAGCTGCGGATTGTGGCTCACGGTGCGGAAGACCGGCTGATGCTGCGGTAGCGCCGCCAGGATCAACGGCGTGCCATCCGGTTGCGTGTGATGCTTGATGATGGCCCGGTCGATGATGCGGAAGAATTTTTCCGTATCCTTGTCGACTTCGTCTTCACGCGATCCCACGGCATGGCGCATGGAGTAGCTCCCCACGGCATGCCCGGTTTTGCCAACCCCCGCCGCCGTTTCGACCGGCTCGGTCAGCTGATTGCCCAGCGCCGCGACCAGTGACCGTGGCACATCGTGATGGAGGTGCACTTCATCGAGCCCATCCCGATTCCCGGTGAAGAGCCGGACATGGTCGCCCGTCAGCGCCAGCACCGCGAAGGCATCCGCCGACTGCATGATCCGAAGCAGTGGCTTGATGTGAAAGCTGTCCGCCACAATCGCGAGCCTGGGTACCGGACGTTGCAGCCGATACACGGTCATGAGGTCCTGCGATCGGAAGACGGCGAGTCCCTGCTTGATGTGCGCCCAAAACGACTCGTCCTCCGCCAGCGTGACGAGTGGCGCCAGCAAGGTGTCGATGAGGTCCTGCTTGTGTTCCATCCGGAGCGACTGTTCGGCTTCGCGAATCAGCCCCCGATACTGAATCCGCTCTTCAAGGCGTGTGGGTTGGTACCGGCCGGTCGGCAGGTACAGGGAAATTCGCGGACCGTCCTGATCCGCGAGGAGTTCGGCAAGGTGATCAGGGCGCGGCGTGGTCATGGAACGGGTCGGGTGCATGACCAATGCCAACAGTCATGGGGGGCCGCGCAGCGGCGTTTCATCAAACGGCGTAACGTAGAGAGCGCTGATCTCTCCTACTTCCCCCTTGGATGCATCGGACATGTCGATCCTTTCGAACCCCACACGAACAGCGGCCGCACTCTTCGCGACGGCGCAGATCGCAACGGCGCCTCTTACCGTCCCGTCGCTTTCGGCGCAGTCTGGTCCGCGCCCAACGGATGAGGCCGCCGCCCTCGTTACCGCCCGAGCGATTCACGCGAAGGTGCTGTCGATCGATACGCATGTCGACATCAGTCCCGCGAACTTCACCAGCAGCAGCCCCAACTACACCCAGAAGCTGCCCCGCACGCAAGTCGATCTCGTCAAGATGGAAGAAGGGGGGCTCGTCGGCGCCTTCCTCATCGTGTACGTCGGACAGTCTCCCAATCTCGATTCGGCCGGCTTCGCACGTGCGAATGCGCAGGCGATCGAGAAGTTCGATGCCATTCACCGTCTCACTGAGCAGCTCGCACCACAGCGCGCCGAGATCGCGTATACGGCGGCCGATGCCCGTCGCATTCATGCCGCTGGAAAGCGTGTCATCTTCATCGGCGTCGAGAACGGCTTCCCAATCGGCTCGGACATCACGAACGTCCAGCGTTTCTTCGAGCGCGGTGGCCGTTACATGTCACTTGCACACAACGGGCATAGCCAACTCTCCGACTCCAACACCGGTGAGCGTGACGGCGTCTGGTTGCACAATGGGCTGAGCACACTCGGTAAGCAGGTCATTACCGAGATGAACCGGCTCGGCATGATGATCGACGTGTCGCATCCGTCGAAGGCATCGATGATGCAGACGGTGGCGCTCTCGAAGGCACCAATCATGGCCAGTCACTCCGGCGTGCGCGCGATCTGCAACCACAGCCGCAACATGGACGACGAGCAACTCGATGCGCTGAAGAAGAACGGCGGCGTCATTCAGCTGGTCGCCTTCAACAGTT